>JBGTMK010000609.1:0-23882 GCA_041743605.1 Nostoc sp. | reverse complement strand
GTAATCAAATGGAGCGTTCGCGTAGCGTCTCCAAGAGTTGCAATCGCAACACCAAGACCTTGCGATTGCTTCATTTCGCTTCGCTTCATTCGCAATGACAATCTGTTATCTTAGTCAATTTGCAAAATTGGGATGCTCCCGATGTACCTCCTAGATACCAACCATTGTAGCCGAATCATTTTTGGAGAAACAAACGTCATTCGTCGGTTACAAGAACACATCGGCTTAGGCGTTGCAACTAGCGTTATTGTGCAAGGTGAACTCCTTTACATGGTGCAAAAGTCTTCTCAACAAGCAGCAAATCTTCGCTTTGTCAGAACTTTTCTGCAAACCATTGACCTTTATCCCATTAGTGGAGGAGTTGCAGATGTTTACGGTAGCCTCAAAGGAGAAATTGTCGAAAATTTTGGCCCCAAATACAAAGCAAAGCGTAGAAAGTTTACAGTTCAAGATTTGGGTTTTAGCGATAACGACTTGTGGATAGCATCAACTGCTCTGCACTATAACCTCACCATCGTCTCAGGGGACAGCGATTTTCAAAGGATACAACAGGTGCAAGCCTTAGCGTTAGAATCTTGGCTTTGACATATTCCTGCGGAACGTTTACCCAAACTCTATGGTAGGGAATTACAGATATTCTTCTCCCCTCTTACCCCAACCTCGGACGTATCCCATAATGCCGATATCGCCAATAATCGCGCAGAATGCGATCGTGGTCAAAACATAAATTACCAGGGACACGCCAAGACTCAAAAATGCCTACATTCTTAGCATCATCCCCAGCCACAGGTTCCCCCGTCGCTGTCGCTAAAAATACAATACTAATGGTATGCTGACGCGGATCGCGATTGGGGTCAGAATACACCAGTAATTGTTCAACTAATTCCACCTGTAAACCCGTTTCTTCCTCAGCTTCTCGCCGCGCCGCCACTTCCACCGCTTCACCATAATCTACAAAACCACCAGGAATAGCCCAACCTAAGGGTAGATTATGTCTTTCAATTAACACTATTGGCCGATGAGGTCGATCTACTAGTTCAATGATGATATCAACTGTCGGTGCAGGATTTCGGTAAGTCATAGTTATTTAGTCATTGGTCATTGGTTATTGATCATTGGTCATTGGTCATTGGTCATTAGTCATTAGTCATTGGTCATTCACAAAAGACAAAGGACAAAGGACAAATGACAAACCACAAATGACTTTACCTCCAAATACTGTTCCGTGATAAATTCGATGCGATCGCATAGCGTGTCCATCAGACAATTGCTCCTTCACATAATTCAGGTTAAATATGCCTTTTCCTAGATCCAGTGGCATTTTGCTGCATCCTACTTCCTTTCCTAGCCGATTTGGCGTTGGGGATTTAGGCTTAGAAGCCTATCGCTTCATCGATTTTCTTAAAGAGAGCCATCAACAATATTGGCAAGTTTTACCTTTAGGCCCCACTGGATACGGCAATTCCCCCTATATGTGCTACTCGGCAATGGCAGGAAATCCTCTGCTAATTAGCCCAGAAAAACTCTTAGAAGAGGGTTTGCTATCTGAAGAAGACTTTGCTAATTTACCAGGATTTCCAGGAGAAAAGGTAGACTTCGACCAGGTTGTGCCAATTAAAATCGGGCTACTCAAAAAAGCCTGTGAAAATTTTAGAGTGAATGCTACGCCTATCCAACAAAAAGAGTTTGCAGGTTTTTGCGAGAGCAAAGCTTACTGGCTAAATAATTACGCTTTATTTATGGCGCTGAAAGATGCTCACAATGGTGCAAGCTGGCATACATGGGAAACAGAATTTGTCAAGCGGGAACCGGAAGCATTAGCTCAGGTAGAAGGTCGGCTCAACGGAGATATTTTCTATTACAAGTTTGTCCAATTTGAGTTTTTCCGACAATGGTCAGACCTGAAAAGCTACGCTAATATGCGCGGCATTGACATTATCGGCGATATCCCCATCTACGTAGCTCATGATAGTGCCGACGTGTGGGCGCATCCCGACATCTTTTGCTTAGACGAAGAGACTGGAGTTGCTGCCCAAATGGCAGGAGTCCCACCAGATTACTTTAGCGCCACCGGTCAATTGTGGGGAAACCCGGTTTATAACTGGGAGGAATTGCAAAAACAAGACTTTAAGTGGTGGGTACAACGCTTTGAGGCCATGCTGGATTATGTAGATATAATTCGCATTGACCACTTCCGGGGCTTTGAGGCTTATTGGTCTGTACCTCAAGGTGAAGAAACTGCCATGAATGGTAAATGGGTGGAAGCGCCTGGAGATGCTTTTTTTGCAGCGATTAGGGAGAAGTTGGGCAAGCTACCCGTCTTGGCAGAAGATTTGGGAGTAATTACACCAGAGGTAGAAGCGCTGCGAGACAAGTATGAATTTCCTGGGATGAAGGTTTTGCAGTTTGCCTTTGGTTCTGATCCCGGTAATCCATTTTTACCATTCAATTACCCGCGAAATGCTGTAGTTTATACTGGCACTCACGATAATGACACAACTGTAGGCTGGTTCAATTCAGCTAGCGACAACGAAAAGCATAACTTATGGCTTTATTTAGGTTGTATCAGTTCTGAAGGCATTCAATGGGATTTGATTCGCCTAGCTTTGAGTTCCATAGCCAACCAAGCAATTATTCCTTTGCAAGATGTCTTGGGATTAGGAAACGAAGCGCGGATGAATTTTCCTAGTGTTGCAGAGGGTAACTGGGAGTGGCGCTATCAAGCAGGAGCGTTGACAGACGAATTGCGCGATCGCTTAAAAGTTCTCACAAGACTCAATGGACGCGCCCCACAAGACCAGTGAGGAGTGGGCGTTCTTTACAAATCTCAACCTCACCAGAATATTCATCTGCTAACACGGTGTAACTCCAGCCTTGTCCCAATTCATAAGCCCTCTGTGTGCCAGGGCGATAATAGCCACGCTATCGGCGCTCGTGGTTGGTAGGAATTAATAGTCTTGAGGAGGGATGCCTACGGCGGCAAGCTACGCAGTAAACTAAAATGAAAGCGTTGTGTTAGTAGCACAACGCTTTTGTTGCGATAATTTGATTTAAGTCTTAAATTTTTTGCACTCCTCCTTCACATTTACGCTGAATAATTGCAGGCAATTCATCTGGATTTAAAGGTCTAGCATTGGCTTTGATCCGGTCAGACAACTCGTAAAAAGCCTCATTGTCTTCAGGATTTTGCAACACGTAAGCCCTTAATTCGGCTTTGGGCATAATAGTGAAGGATCGCTTAACGTCCATGTGAAGAATTAATTCGCTTTTGCAATTCGGCTTCAAACTCTTCATCTGTTGTGCAAAGCACGCCTGGACGCTCACTCAATCTGTCCATGTACTTGTGAAATGCTTCTGTGTCCTGTGGATGAGTCCTGATGTAACTCAACAATTGGGCATCAGACATTGCATCAAAATTATTAGTTTGGCTCACTTGACAAATACCTCCCCATTTGGAAAGATTTCTACTTCAATTGTGTCTCCAATCAACACAAAAATTCGTTTGCTACGTTCGTCCATCCGAACTACGTTGATTGGCTGCATCAAATTACTTGCTGCTACGCATCGGCGATACAGCGCTTGTAATTGTTTTGGTGTTGGTTCCAATTAATCTCCTCCTTTGGCTATCGCTTCTTAAGTTCTGATTATCATGTCAAATTAATCACCTCCGTGGGGAAGTATAAGTAGGTGGTTTACAGGGAAAATATGGTATGGCGAATTTCAATCAAAAACCTGCGGACAAAGTATCTTCTAAACCTAATTTCATAAAAATAGTGTTAAAGATACTCTTAGCTTGGATACTTTTTAATGCGGTGCGTATTGGAATTAGTGACGCTTTGAAACAGCCAAGCTATCTATTCGCCAAGCTCAACTTCAGAGCCACCAGTGCCGCCCCACGTTCAGGCAATGCACGACAATATGTCTTGTGATGCACTGCGTCATTATTCAAAGTTGCGCGAGTGGGAGCGTCGTGGATGTAACAAATAGTATTTAATTTTCAAGCTTCAGAACAGCGATCGCTATATTTGGTGCAGAGCGATCGCTTTTGCTATGCTCTAGTATTCAATGGGAGCAGGGGAAGCAGGGGAAGCAGAGGAAGAAGAGATTAATAACCAATGCCCCATGCCCCATGCCCAATGCCCCATATTTCAAAACTTAGGTTTGGCAGCAATCCTCACTTCTTCCTCTTTCCCCGGCTCTCCCATTTCCTTAGCTTTCTCTTGATTGACGCTCATCAAAACACCACCAGCATTATCAGTTTTCACTGTCAGTTGCTCTTGGGCTTTCCAAATTCGGTGAGTTCCCTCTGGGAGAATACCCTCAAACTCGGTTTTGCCATCGGCTACGACGCGAATCCAGGATGATGCTTTCAAGGTGACACCAATCTGTAAAGTCTGTCCCTGTTGGATGCCGTTAAGGGTATCGCTGACAGGTTGAGCTTTTAATGACTCTTTTGGTTTGGTTGGCTCTGGTTTATCAATAGACTTTTGTTTTAGGTATGGTTGGTTTTGGCTATTACTTGCTTGTAGTACTGCGTTATTTAATAACTGAGATAAGCCATTTACAGAGCATACAATTAGCAATATGTAAAGAAAGTAAAGATGAATCGGACGTAGTTGATCGAAGCGTGAAGTATTCCCCATACCTTGGGGGTTCAGTTGTGCAGAATTGATCGGAAAAGTGCCAGAAAATTCGACTCCATTCAGTCCTAGTGCATCGGCAAATTGCCTAATCAAACCCTGAATATAGACTGGTTCTGGCAGATCATTTAAATTCCCTTCTTCGATCGCCTGTAATAATCGCCGAGGAACCCTGGTTAATACAACCACTTGCTCTAGAGATAAACCCTGTTCTTGCCGCAATGCCCAAAGTTGAGCGCCCATTTCTGCCAACTTTTCGGCTCGTTGTTGCTCTAATGAAAGTGATGGCTGGTGATTATTTTTCTTTCTTAGCCATTTCATGCCTACTGACACTCCTTAACTCCACTGAATCAATAATTAGGTTGCGTTATTTGCTCTTGCAAAAAGTGAATCTCATCATCTGTGAGGGAACGATATTGACCCTCTGACAAAGAGGGTGCTTTTAGAGTTTGTAATTGAATTGTGCCGATCGCAGTCCGATGTAGTTGGATTACTGGATATCCTAACTGTTTAGCTATACGGCGAATTTGACGATTTCTTCCCTCCTGCAACACTATTTCTAACAAGCTTTGCTCACCACGACGTTCTACAAGGTGTACCTTAGCAGTCCTGGTTTTTTTTCCCTCCAACATCACACCCTGACGCCACATTTGCAGAACTGCTTCTGGAGGATGTCCTTTGACCAAAACATGATATGTCTTGGAAATACTGTGGCGGGGATGGGTTAGTCCAAATGTCAGATTTCCGTCATTGGTCAGGATTAATGCTCCTGTAGAGTCTGCATCTAGACGCCCCACTGGGTGAATACCTGAACCCTCTCGTAATTCTTTCGGTAGTAGATCCAGGACTGTTGGTCTGCCGTGAGGGTCGTAGCAAGTCGAAACTACGCCCACTGGTTTGTGCAGCAATAGATATATTAAAGCCGGACGCTGCTTTTCGGATACAGGTTTACCATCAATTGCGATCGCATCTTTTTGGGGATCAACCTTTTGACCTAAATGGGCCAATACCCCATTGATCCGCACCCGTGAGTGCCTAATCATTTCTTCGGCTTCACGACGTGAGGCGATACCCCATTGAGCAAGAATTTTTTGTAACCGTACCTCCATGTGGAAATTGCTTATTTACTGTTAACAATTAAATGATATTTGCATTTTGTAGCGAGTAGGCATAAATGTTACATTTAAAGCTTGTTTAATTTCTATTCGGTTGTTGAGCAAATACTCATACATAGATTGGTTAGTAGATGTCAGAGCAAAATTCACAAACAACAAATGCAAATAAAATCCGCATAATTACGCAGGTACTTACAAAAGCACTAAAGCTTTGGTTAAGAACACAAGTGAGCCAAATATCAGAATTAGAAGTGGAGATAAAAGCGAGCGATCGCCAACTTTTCTCTGGGCGCATTCCTTTGGTATCTATTTTTGCTAGTCATGCAGTTTATCAGGGACTCCTCATTACAAAAATTCAATTAATAGCAGAAAATATTCGGATAAATATCGGCTCAGTACTCAAGGGAAAACCCCTGCGCCTGTTAGAAACAGTACAAGTAGCTGGTGATTTAATCGTAGACGAGAAGGATCTCAATGCTTCTCTCTCATCTGATTTATTATCAACTGCTTTGAGCGATTTATTGGTTAAGGTTTTGCCAACACATTACCCACAGTCACAACCAATTAATTGGCAAGAAATTCTGATTGGGAACAACCAAATTATACTGCGAGGTTTGAGAGTAACCAATAGTGAAACAACGCCTCTAGAGATTTGTCTGGGGTTACAGTTACTCAGTGGGCATGAGTTGCAAGTAGCACAGATTCAAATCAACCACGAGCAGGGAAATATATTGGAAGACAATCATGAGTACAATCTCGATCTTGGCTCAGATGTCGATATCGAAGAACTAACGCTGATCCCAGGAAAGCTGGTGTGTCGTGGGCGGATTAACGTTAACCCTTGATGATGAATTAAAAATATTAGTACCTTATTTTAAATAATATGGCGGATATTGGGTAGTAGGAAGTTGGGTCAGAGGGGAACAGAGGAAAATAACCAATGCCCAATGCCCCATGCCCAATTCCCAACTAACTATTTACTAAGTAGTGGCAAAAGTAATGTCACAAAATAATAAACCAAAGGAGCAGTGAAAATATAGCTGTCGGTACGGTCTAAAATACCACCGTGACCGGGGATTAACTGTCCAGAATCTTTGACTCCAGCATCCCGCTTGAGTAGAGATTCAGTTAGATCCCCTAAAAGACTAGCAATGCCAATCAGCAAACCCAATGCTAGACCAGTAAAGGGGGATCTGGGCAAGTTTAGATAATAGGCTCCTGCTATGGCTACGGCAACACTTGAAGTAATGCCAAAGACAGCACCTTCTACAGTTTTTTTCGGGCTAATATCAGACAGACGGGTTTTCCCAAAGAATTTACCAATGGTGTAAGCACCAATATCGGCTGCCCAAATACACAAAAAAGTTAGCAGTGTTGCTGTAAAACCTTGTGATAAAGAAGCGGAATTTGCCTTTTCCCAGAAATCTGTCCAGGTTGCGGGCCAGTAACCTCCAAAAGGGAGATTGCTAAAAGCAGCAGTATCAATTGCTCGTAACCGCACCCAATAACTCGGCAAATAACCTACATAAAATAGCCCCATAATAGAAGCGGAAACATCAGCGATCGTGGCAAACTTTGGCTGAAACAGCAGGTAAAAACAAATAAGTGTTCCAGCTATTGGCATTACAGCGTCAGCTAAACTGCCATCCAGGGTACAAATCACCAGCAATATTTGGCTAACAGCCATAGTGGTTTTTGCGGCAGGAGCGATGCCTCTGGCTCGCACCAAATTAAAATATTCCTGTTGACCTAAAAAGATGATGACCGCAAAGATTATGGTAAAGTACCAACCCCCCAAAAGGGTTGCTGAAAGAGCAAGAGCGATCGCAACAATTCCACTTATAATCCGAGACCAAGGCATAAAAGTATTTTGGATTTTGGATTTTGGATTTTGGATTAGAGATTAGGTATTTGAGATTAGGGATTGGTAATTGTGGCTTGGTTTTTGATGACATATCACCTAAATCCCCAATCTAAAATCTAAAATCTAAAATCTAAAATCTTTTGAATTTAGTCTAGTTTCTCACCACTGAGGATAAAAATGGGATCAACGGCGGTAAAGGTTTGAGAAAAGCCGCGTGTCTCTAGGCGGTTAACCGCAGACTGAACGACTTCAATATTTCTAGCCCTTAACAGAGAAAAGCTTTGGGAAATAGCATACAGACTTTCTAGATTAGCAGCTGTGGCTACAACCCGACCGGATGGCGGCAAATAATGCCAAGCTGCTTGCAGAATTTCCTGAATGGGGCGGCCTCCCTCGATACAAACACGGTGAGGGGTAATTTTGAGATCATGTAAACACTCTGGGGCGCTGCCTTCAACAACTTCGACATTTTTCACATCAAAGCGATCGCAGTTACGCTTAATTAGATTAGCTACTTCTTCATCCCTTTCTATAGCGATAATCTTGCCACCTGGACACAATAGCCCCACCTCTACCGGAATTGTACCCGTCCCTGCACCAATATCCCACAACACGGAATCTGATTTTAGCCGCAGTTGGGAAATTAATAGCAGTCGGACTTCTCGCTGACTCAGGGGAATTCCTGGCAAATGCTCGAATAATTCATCAGGAATACCAGGGGTAATATAAGGCCAAAGTTGGGAGGGCATAGAATTACGCAATTATACTAAAGATATCGATTTGCCAAATTGAAAAGCAATAAGCTATAAAAACTTTTCAACCGTAGCATTAGAAGAAAACATAATGATTGGCGAAATATTAAGCGATCGCTATGAAGTTCAGCAGCTATTAGGAAAAAAAGCAGGGCGGCGGACGCTATTAGCTCGTGATTTGCAAACTCAGGAATTAGTTGTTATCAAGTTACTTTCTTTTGGTAGTGACTTTGAATGGGATTCACTCAAGCTGTTTGAGCGAGAAGCCGAAACTTTAAAAAACCTAGCACATCCCTCAATTCCTGGCTATTTAAACTATTTTGAGGTAAATTTACCAACCATCAAAGGATTTGCTCTAGTACAAACTTATATCCCTGCACAAACCTTAGAGCAATGTTTACAAACTGGGCGGACTTTTACAGAAGTTGAAGTCAAATATATAGCCAAAGCACTTTTAGAGATTCTTGTTTACCTACATGGGCTGTATCCGCCTGTGATTCACCGTGATATTAAGCCTAGCAATATTTTATTGGGCGATCGCTCTGGTAATAATGTTGGTCAAGTTTATTTGGTAGATTTTGGATCAGTGCAGACAGTCCTGGCTACCGAAACCGGGACAAGAACTGTGGTAGGAACCTATGGCTATATGCCACCAGAGCAATTTGGCGGACGCACTGTTGCAGCATCAGACCTTTATAGTTTAGGTGCAACCTTAATTTATTTAGTTACGGGCAATCACCCAGCCGATTTACCCCAAAAGGATTTTCGCATTCAGTTTGAACAACTGGCTAATTTGAGTCCCAGCCTGACTAGTTGGTTAAAGTGGATGATTGAACCCAGTTTAGAACGGCGTTTGAGTTCTGCGGGTGCTGCACTGGCAGCTTTGGAGAAACCACAACCGACAAACTTGCCTACTTTAGTTGTTAGCAAACCAGACGGGAGTAAGATTCAACTAACGAAAAATGCAGACTCTCTAGAAATTATCGTTCCACCTGCTGGTTTTGATCCATCAATAGTATTCACAGGTTTATTTGCGATCGCCTGGAATTCATTTATCCTATTTTGGACAATTGGCGTACTCTCGGCGCCTTTTCCTGTCAACATCCCCTTTGCCTTGTTCTCACTTCCTTTTTGGGGTGCTGGCTTTATGATGGTGTATAAACTTTTCTTTCATTTGTTTGGACGCATCTGCTTACGCCTGAATCCCGAACAAATTGCCCTAACCTGGGAGTTATTTGCTTGGAAATTTTATCGTCCCCGTGCATCACCAAGACAAAGTATTAATAAATTAGTTTACATTCCCAAACATTTTACTAAAGATTCTGAAGGTACGAGAATTGCCGTTCCCGCACAATTGGATATTTGGGTAGGAGTAAAAAAATATCAGCTTGGTGGTAGTGGTGGTGCAATTAAATCTGAAGCGGAACTGGAATGGCTAGCTCAGGAATTAAGCCATTGGTTAGGTTTGCCAATTACCAATCCAATTAGAAGCTAGTTGCACTCATCGAATTTGAGCCATCAATGTCTATATTTAATTACAGATGCCTTAGAGGAAATTTATATGTTTGGACTGGGATGGCCAGAAATAGCTGTAATTAGCATAGTTGCTATTCTAATTTTCGGCCCAAAAAAAATTCCCGAACTGGGAACTGCACTGGGCAAAAGCCTACGAGGTTTTAAGGAGGAGATGAAAACTCCTAGCGAGGAAACCAATCAGGAAGAAGAAAAACAGTAATTAAAGGAGTCAGAAGACAGGAGTCAGCGCACTGCTTCCTCCTGATTCCTGACTACAGCAAGGTATTCACAACAGAAGAAGGTGTGATTCCATTTTGGGAATCGATGACAGTTGTGCCAGGATTTTGTTGGTGTGTCTCTTCTTTCGCTAAACCACGCAGCTTAATTAACTTAATAGCCCTAGTGACGCTTTCTGGTAAAATCACCACCAGACTGTTATCAGGAGCCATGTCTAAGCCTTTATTTATCGCTTGGGTTTCATCCAGAATTGATTCATAGCGGCTATCAGGCTTAACTTCGGTGATGCCTTGAATAATCAATTGGGCGGCTGATCCCCGTGCCCGTCCCCGTGTGTCATCGTCTTCTTTGATGATGATGTAATCAAAAATTTGTGCTGCTAATTTGCCCAAAGTAACAAAGTCTTCGTCACGGCGATCGCCTGGGCCACCAATTACGCCAATTCGTTGTCCTGTAGTCCAGTTCCGCACAAAGGAACCGACAGCTTCATAACTGGCTGCATTGTGGGCATAGTCCACCAAAGCATGGTAGTTTCCTAAATTAAATAGATTCATCCGTCCCGGCGTTTGACTAACTGAAGCCCGGAAGGTCTTCAAACCAGCCCGAATCTGTTCAATTGTGACGTTTTGCACGAATGCTGCCAAACTTGCAGCTAAAGCGTTGGCAATCATAAACGGCGCACGTCCGCCCATTGTTAAAGGTATACTTTCTGCTCTTTCTATGCGGTGTGTCCAATCACCTTTAACAATTGACAAATAACCATTTTCATATACTGCTGCGACTCCACCCTTTTGGATGTGCTTTCGCACTAGTTCCGAGTCGGGGTTCATGGTGAAGTAAGCAATATTAGCCTTAGTTTTTTCTGACATGGCGGCGACGCGGCGATCGTCGGCATTGAGTACCGCATAGCCATCCGGGAATACGGCTTCTGCTACTACACTTTTAAGGTTAGCTAACTGCTCAATGGTATCTATATCGCCAATTCCTAAGTGGTCGGAGGCTACATTTAAAACCACGCCCACATTTGCTGCTTCAAAGCCCAATCCAGAGCGGAGAATGCCACCGCGAGCCGTTTCCAGTACGGCTACTTCCACTGTGGGATCTTGGAGGATGACGTGGGCACTTTGAGGACCTGTGTTATCACCAGATTCTACTAAGTAATCACCGATATATGTTCCATCAGTAGTAGTATATCCAACTACTTTCCCAGTCTGTTTATAAATATGTGCTAGTAGTCGGGTAGTAGTGGTTTTGCCATTAGTACCTGTGATACTGAGAATCGGAATTTGGCTAGATTGCTCGTTAGGAAACAGCATATCCATCACTGCGCCAGCGACGTTACGGGGAATACCCACGCTTGGGGCAACGTGCATCCGAAAACCGGGAGCGGCGTTAACTTCAACAATCACACCATCCACTTCCCGCAACGGACGGCTAATATCCGTAGTGACGATATCGAGTCCGGCGATATCTAAGCCGATAATCTTAACTACCCGTTGTGCCAACCAAAGATTTTCTGGGTGAATTTCATCAGTACGGTCTACGGCACTACCACCTGTACTCAAGTTTGCCGTTGCCCTGAGATAACAAATAGTGCCCTTGGGTGGCACGCTATTTAGGGTGTAGCCTTGCCTTTCTAGCAACTGGTAGCTAGTGCGGTCTAGTTCAATCTTGGTGAGGACGTTATCATGTCCTTCACCCCGATTTGGATCGAGGTTTGTTTCCTCAATTAGTTCGGAGATGGTGGATCTGCCATTGCCAATAACGTGAGCCGGTACGCGTTCGGCTACTGCGACTACTTTGCCATTTACCACTAGTACTCTGTGGTCACGCCCAACGTAATATCTTTCGACAATAATTGATCGAGAAACCTGTCTAGCAGCTTCGTATCCGGCTTCAGCTTCTTCCCAAGTTCTGATATCAATGGTGATCCCGCGTCCGTGATTACCGTCGAGGGGCTTGATGACGATGGGATAGCCGCCAACGTATTCAATGGCTTGTTCCAAATCGTCTAAGAAGTTGATCACCGTACCTCTGGGAACTGGCGCACCAGCGGCAGCGAGAATGCGTTTAGTGGCTTCTTTATCGCAAGCCAGTTCTACGCCTAGAATACTGGTGTTGTCGGTCATTGTCGCCTGCATTCGCTTCTGATTCACACCATAGCCTAGCTGAATCAAAAAGCGGGCTTCCAGAGACATCCAGGGAATACCTCTTTTTTCTGCTTCTTTGACGATCGCTTCAGTGGAAGGGCCTAAGGAAGCATCACGGGTGAAGTCTTTCAGGTCTTGGATATCTTGCTCTAGTTCTGCCTTGGGATAACGGCCTCGATCAACGATACTCTGGCACAGCCGGACTGCGGCTCGCCCAGCGTAACGTCCCGCTTCCTCATTCAGGTACTCGATCACTACTTGGTAAATTCCGGGTGTGGCAGTTTCGCGGGTGCGGCCAAAGCCGACATGCATACCAGCTAATTCCTGGAGTTCTAGGGCTACGTGTTCCACTATGTGACCGATCATAGTGCCTTCTTTCACTCGCATCAGAAAACCACCACGACAGCCAGGTGAACAATAATGGCCTTCCAGACTCGGCAGCGCCTCAACTAATCCTTCATAAAAGCCAGGGATTTCATTCGAGGGCGTCTCGCCAAGGGTTTCTAAATCGAGGCGCATGACGATCAGTTTGTGGCGTCGAATGCTCCAATAGTTTGGGCCGCGTAAGGTCTGGATCTTGAGGATTCTCATGGGAATAGGTAGATGGAGATTCGGAACCAAAATTCTAGTTTCTTACTGGAATTGACCGCTAAACTGTTCATCACAAACAGTTTTTTCTCTTTACATGGTATTCTTATCATTTTTCTACGGTAAGAAATAAATGTGCGGTCAACTCAGTGTAACCTCAGATACTCTATCCCGTCAGCTGGAGATTCGGTGTACAGCAGGCAATACAGTCCGCTGGTACAAGTGGAAGCGATCGCCGTAGCTGAGGATATGGAGACGTAAATTATGCACGGTTAACGGTTCATTAGCACCGACATGGGGTTCGTTGGTGTGGGTAAGTTCGGTGGGATCAACAATGGTGACACTGCCTTTACCCATAACTTGTAGCCAACCATCGCGTTCAAACACAGCACAAGTATCTTCGTCAATGCCAATACCTAAGCGATCGGGATGAGCTGAGATCGCACTAATCAGCCGCCCCATCCGATTACGGTTGTGAAAATGTTGGTCAACGATGACTTCAGGAATGAATCCCAAACCCGTTGCCATATCCACTAGGGAACGATTGGGCGACTCTCCACTACCGCCGCCAGCAATCATGTGATGCCCCATTACTGCCGCTCCTGCACTGGTACCTGCTAACGTAAGCTGCCCCGCTCTTACCCGCTGACGAATAATTTCCATTGCTGGCGTATCTGCCAATACGCCACAAAGACGCAGCTGATCTCCTCCTGTCAAAAATACCCCACTACAGGCTTCTAAGGATGCTTTGATCTGGGAGGCTTCACACTGTTCTCGTTCGCGGATGTCTAAAATCTCAACCTTCTGGGCACCCATTTCTTCAAAAATGCGAATATACCGACCACCGATGATAGCGGGTTCGCGAGAGGCAGATGGAATAATTGTAATATAAGCCTTACTAGCACCGGCACGTCCAAAAAAAGTTCGTAGGATTTCGCGCCCATGAACTTTATCTTCTGCACCTCCGATAACCAGAACGGCGGTTTTAGTTGCTTGGGGTGTCCTCATTTCTAGCGATTTAGCTTGTAATTGCGGCATTTTCGTTCTCCTGTCAACAACTTCAGGTGAATTTAACAAGGCTCAGTTGCCTGATAATTTTTGCGCTTTGCTTTTTTGAGAGGACACTTTTTGGAAGTTTAGAACTGGGTCAGCCACTCTCCAAATTCTCGCTTAACGCTTGCGTTGCCTCAGTCTAAACGTGTTCGTTCCCATTCCTCAAAGCCAGCGCCTTGTTTTTCACCTGTCCACTTGCAGCAGGGGCAAAATAGTCTTTAAGTGGCTATATTCCCACTCTAGGTTTGGGGAGGAGCAGTTAAGACTACGCTTTTTTCTGAGGCTGGCTCGATGCATCCTGGAAGTTGTTAACTTGATATGATTATTAATTTAAATGTAGTTGTGACAACATTTAAACATAAATTAAGTAATTAGAAAAACTTTTGCTCCCATCTAAAATCCAAGAGGTCTGGTAGTTTTAGATACTATTGATAAAGTTTAACTGGAGTTTGCCCCGACCTTGGCTTGCTGATGTTTGTTAGACATTCAAATTTAAGATTAGTGTCCTCGAATACGAATAACTGTGCGCTTTGATATAGTTACGCTTTTTCCTGACTGTTTTAACTCTGTTCTCAATTCTGGGCTGCTAGGTAAAGCTTTAGCCAAACAGATTGCCGAAGTGCATCTGATTAACCCACGAGACTTTACCACTGACAAGCACCGAAAGGTAGATGATGAACCTTATGGTGGTGGTGTTGGTATGCTAATGAAGCCAGAACCTATTTTCACCGCTGTGGAGTCGCTGCCAATTCTACCCCGAAGAGAAGTAATTTTGATGAGTCCACAGGGTCAAACAATCAATCAACCTCTTTTGAAAGAATTGGTGACAAATTATGACCAGTTAGTAGTGGTTTGTGGGCATTACGAAGGAGTGGATGAGAGGGTGCTGCATTTGGTAACTCGTGAAGTATCTTTAGGCGATTTTATTCTCACTGGCGGGGAAATTCCAGCAATGGCTTTGATTAATGGCGTGGTGCGGCTAATACCAGGAACCGTGGCCAAAACAGAGTCTCTGACAGCAGAAAGTTTTGAGGAAGGGTTATTGGACTATCCTCAATATACTCGTCCTGCCAATTTTCGCGGGTTGAAAGTGCCTGATGTCTTGCTCAGTGGTAATCACGCAGCGATCGCAAAGTGGCGTTACGAACAACAAATTCAAAAAACCCGCGATCGCCGCCCCGATCTCTTGGAGAAATTGGAGCAGGGGGCAGAGGGGCAGGGGAAGCAGGGGGAGCAGGGGAAGGTGGGAGAGAATAATAATTTCTAACTCCTGACAAATGACAAATGACAAATGACAAATGACAAATGACAAATGACAAATGACAAATGACAAAAATTCGTATTGGTAACGGCTACGATATCCATCGATTGGTTAGCGATCGCGCTTTGATTTTAGGTGGAATTCAAATTCCCCATGAACTGGGTTTATTGGGGCACAGTGACGCTGATGTGCTAACCCACGCGATTATGGATGCCATGCTTGGAGCATTATCTTTAGGCGATATTGGTCATTATTTTCCGCCTAGCGATCCGAAATGGGCGGGAGCAGATAGTTTAGTACTATTAACTCAAGTACATAAACTGATTCGGGATCAAGGCTGGCAGATCGGAAATATTGACTCGGTGGTAGTAGCAGAACGTCCAAAATTAAAACCACATATTCACAATATGCGCGACAAACTAGCGGTGGTTTTAGAATTACAACCAAATCAAATTGGTATCAAAGCTACCACCAATGAAAAATTAGGCCCCGTTGGGCGTGAAGAAGGTATATGTGCTTATGCTGTCGTCTTGCTAGTTGCTTCAGAGTAACTTTTGTTTTAGCCCCTGATTAAAGATATTCAAAACTCATTACGATGGAAATAAATGATTGATAGCGTTAAACAAAGCTTAACTTGGTGGGTAATTAGAACCATGCAAGCTACAAACTTAGAAGATGTAGACTTTCCCGATATTGTCGCCCTCGACAAAGAGGGGCAAATTATTCTCATAGCTGAAGTTAAAGGTTTCCCCTTAAAATTTCAAGAAACAAAAGCCCAAGATTATGCTAATTTACGGCTAATCGATTACCTGCAAGCTGCAAAGATAGCGATTCCATTTGCCATGCTTGTTGATGTAGATAAAATTCAAATTTTAAAATGGGATGGCAATAATTTATCAGAGCCAATTGTCTGCTTTAATACTGCTGATGTGCTGAGTCATTACGAGCCAAAATTCCGCGACAAAAGGATATTTAGTCTTTATCTTAAAGGTCTTACAGAAGCTTGGCTACGTGACTTGGCATATCATTGGAAATCGGCAATACCACCTTTCACAAATGAAATGGCAAAAATTGGTTTATTGCAATTAATCGAAGATGGAACAACTGAAATTTCTTAATGTTGTGTAGTGATCATTTACGTTGAAACTAATTTCTTGATGAGTATTGCTAAAGGGCAAGATTCACAAGCACAAGAATTACTGCAAAATCCACCATCATCTCTACGTATCGTAGTGCCAAGTATTTGTTTTGTAGAATCGTTGACAACATTAGAACAAGAAGAAAAATATAATCTAGATTTTCTCCGAAATTTAGATATACAAATTAATCAAGCAGAGCGAGATAATTCAAGCAATGCATGATTACTGCTGTCTCACCTAGAACAATCAAGAACTAGCTTTCTTCAAAGAAGTAACGAAGTTAAAGAACGTTTTGATGTAGCTTTTAATCAGCTTATCAATACATCAGAAATGATTACATTAAGTGAAGATATTTTTCAATTAACCTTAAATAGATCAATTTTTGAGAAGCACATTATAGATAGAATAATCTTGGAGTGTATAATTTTTCATGCTGGCTTACATCCTAATGAAAATAAAGTATTTTTAAGTAGCAATTCTAAAGAATTTGGCAGACGTGAAGTTATAGATATTTTACGAGATAGAGAAATCCAGTATTTCAATAAAACCCAAAACTTCCTTGGTTGGCTACAATCTCAATCAAATTAATTACACTACTCGCGTATTGAAAGTATGAAATCTTTTAGAAAAATATTTCTGGCAATTAAATATTTTTGGTTGCCAATCATTTTGACTTCAACAACAGCACTTACACTTACCGCCTGTAACCCAGCTAACTTCAAAAGTGCAGCCGCTCAAGTGCCGCAATTGGTAAGTGCCATTCTCAGTGACCCTAAAACCTTTAACTACCCTTTGAGCCAGGAATCTCCGAATGTTTTTCCTCTGATTTATGAAGGGTTAACTACTGAAAACCCCATAACTGGCAACATCGAGCCGGCCTTAGCAGAATCTTGGGAAATTGCTGATGACAAATTGCGGTTTGTTTTTACCCTACGTCAGGGATTGAAATGGTCTGATGGGGAACCCTTAACAGCAGATGATGTAGTATTTACCTTCAACCAAATTTACCTGAACGAAGCGATTCCCGCAGATGCTAGAGATGTGCTAAGGATTGGTGAAAGTCGAGCATTGCCAAAGGTACGAAAAATCGATGCTCAACGGATTGAATTCACAACTCCAGAACCATTTGCGCCATTCTTGGGAACTCTAGGACTGCCAATTTTACCTGCTCATACCCTAGAACCGTTTATCAAGACAAAAAACCAAGAGGGTAAGCCGATATTTTTGTCAAAGTGGGGCGTTGATACGCCTCCAGATCAAATTATCGTTAACGGCCCTTACAAGCTAGAACGCTACGACACGAGTCAACGTGTAGTGTTCAGGCGCAACCCATACTATTGGCGTAAAGGCCCGAAAGGAGAACCCCAACCTTATATTGAACGGGTTATCTGGCAAATTGTAGAATCAACAGATACATCTTTGCTGCAATTTCGTTCTGGCGGATTGGATACTGTGGGAGTTTCACCAGATTATTTTTCTTTGCTAAAGGTGCAGGAAGAACAAGGGAATTTCAAAATTTTTAATGGTGGGCCAGCAACTGGTACGACGTTTGTTTTATTCAATTTGAATAAAGGTAAAAGGAATGGAAAACCACTGGTTGATCCAGTTAAATCGCGTTGGTTCAATACTGTAGAATTTCGGCAAGCAGTAGCATACGCAATTGACCGACAAACAATGATTAATAATACTTTTCGTGGTTTGGGTCAACCACAAAATTCACCCATTTCCGTGCAAAGCCCTTATTATCTGTCGCCTGAAGAAGGACTAAAAGTTTATAACTACAATATAGAAAAGGCGAAGGAACTGCTACTAAAAGCAGGATTCAAATATAACAACAACCAACTAATTGATGCTCAAGGAAACCGCGTCCGCTTCTCGTTGCTCACCAATGCTGGTAACAAAATCCGCGAAGCAATTGGATCGCAGATTAAACAAGACTTGAGTAAAATTGGTATTCAAGTTGATTTTACTCCTCTGGCATGGAATACTTACACAGATAAGCTGTCAAATTCATTAGACTGGGAAGTTTCTATGCTGGGTCTGACTGGTGGTTTAGAACCAAATGATGGGGCTAATGTCTGGTCGCCTGAAGGTGGATTACACATGTTTAATCAAAAACCTCAAGCTGGACAAAAGCCAATTGAAGGTTGGGAAGTAGCTCCTTGGGAAGCGGAAATCGCTAAGTTATACATTCAAGGAGCAAGGGAATTAGACCCAGCAAAGCGGAAAGAAATTTATGCCAAAACCCAAAAGATTACCCAAGAAAATTTACCGTTTATTTATCTAGTTAACCCCTTATCAATGTCAGCAGTGCGTAATCGCTTTGAAGGTATCCAATACTCTGCATTGGGTGGCGCATTCTGGAACATTCATGAAATCAAAATAACAAATTAGTCATTAGTCATTAGTCATTAGTCATTGGTCATTACTTGCAGAGAAAAAATCAATGACAAAAAACAAATGACAAAGGACAAAGGACAAAGGACAGATGAAAAATGACTGATGAAAAAATATTGCGATCGCTACTCGTTGCGGTTGCCAATGGTAAAGTTACCCCAGATACGGCATTAGACTCACTCAAAAACTTAACTTATGAATCTGTGGGTGAATTTGCCAAAATTGACCACCATCGCCAGCTAAGAACTGGTTTCCCAGAAGTGATTTGGGGCCCTGGCAAAACTCCCGATCAAATTGCTCAAATTATGGAGGTGATGCGCCTCCGTAACCCGGTGGTGATGGCAACCCGCATTGAACCAGCAGTTTATGCCGCACTGCAATCAAAAGTTAGCGATTTGCGATATTACCAATCGGCGCGAATTTGTGCGATCGCTCCTCCTACCATCGAACCACAATTCCAGGGTGAAATTGGCATTCTTTCTGCTGGTACTGCCGATTTACCCGTTGCTGAAGAAGCCGCTGTCACCGCTGAACTTTCTGGTTTTCAGGTAAAGCGCCTCTGGGATGTTGGCGTTGCTGGAATTCACCGTTTATTAAGTAACCGTCACCTGATTGAGTCAGCATCGGTGTTGATTGTCGTGGCGGGGATGGAAGGCGCTTTACCTAGCGTTGTCGCTGGTTTAGCGAGTTGTCCAGTAATTGCTGTACCCACCAGCATCGGTTATGGTGCAAGTTTTGGTGGTTTAGCACCTTTGTTGACAATGCTCAACTCTTGTGCTGCGGGAGTAGGCGTAGTAAATATTGATAATGGTTTTGGTGCAGCAGTGTTAGCGGGGCAAATTTTGCGGACTGCCGAGAAATTGCGGTTGGCATCGGCTGTATCTTGAGTTAAGACATTGAAGTTATATCCAATATTTCAGTAAATATCAGTATTTAATGTAAAAAATAAACTGATATTGGAATTTGCCACCCTTAACTTCTTAAGCACCAAATATGAGCCACTACAACGATTTGACATCTCAGTTACTTTGGCATTTGCCTGTAAATTGGACAGCACTAGCACAAACAATTACAGATCCAGACCTGATGGGTCAGATTCAAAAGTCTTGGAACCACTTTATACAAACAGGTCAAGTGTGGGCATTGTTGATTGGTTTAGTCATTGGCTATATGATTCGGAATCTAACTAGCTACGGTTAAATTTAGGGGGGAATAGGGAGTAGAGAGTAGGGAGTAGGAAATCAGGAAAATTGTCTTCCTCTCTTCCCAAATCATTACTCCCCATTCCCCACTCCCCACTCCCCTCATAATATTTATGACCGAAAAACAAACTTGGAGCCAGCGGTTTGAATCAGCGTTGCATCCAGCGATCGCTCGTTTTAATGCCAGTATAGGTTTTGATATTGAATTAATAGAATATGACCTGACTGGTTCTCAAGCTCATGCCAAAATGCTCGCTCATACGGGCATTATCTCCCCAGAAGAAGGAGAGCAACTGGTTGCCGGTTTAGAACAAATTCGCCAAGAATACCGCCAAGGTAAATTTCAGCCCGGTGTCGATGCTGAAGATGTACATTTTGCGGTTGAACACCGATTGACAGAAATTGTCGGCGATGTGGGTAAAAAAGTGCATACGGCGCGATCGCGTAACGATCAAGTTGGCACTGACACCAGACTCTACCTGCGCGACCAAATCCAACAAATTAAAAGCGAATTGCGAGAATTTCAAGGTGTTTTACTAGATATAGCCGAAAAGCACGTTGAAACCCTGATTCCTGGTTATACCCACCTCCAACGCGCCCAACCCGTGAGTTTAGCTCACCACCTTTTGGCATACTTTCAAATGGCGCAGCGTGACTGGGAACGCTTAGGAGATGTTTCTCGCCGTGTGAATATCTCACCTTTGGGGTGCGGTGCTTTAGCGGGAACTACTTTCCCCATTGATCGCCACTACACAGCCAAACTATTGAATTTTGACGATATTTATGCCAACAGCCTCGATGGAGTGAGCGATCGCGATTTTGCGATCGAATTCTTGTGTGCGGCTAGCTTGATTATGGTTCACCTCAGCCGTCTTGCAGAAGAAGTCATTCTTTGGTCATCTGAGGAATTTCGTTTTGTCACCCTCAAGGATAGCTGTGCTACTGGTTCCAGTATCATGCCCCAAAAGAAAAACCCCGATGTCCCAGAATTGGTACGGGGGAAAACAGGACGTGTATTCGGTCATCTGCAAGCGATGTTGGTGATTATGAAGGGACTACCCTTGGCATATAACAAAGACTTACAAGAAGATAAAGAAGGTCTATTTGATAGCGTTAACACAGTCAAAGCCTCTCTAGAAGCGATGACGATTTTACTCAGGGAAGGCTTGGAATTTCGTACCCAGCGGTTAGCCGAAGCTGTGGCGGAAGATTTTTCTAACGCTACCGATGTAGCAGATTATCTTGCAGCACGGGGCGTTCCTTTCCGGGAAGCTTATAACCTTGTGGGTAAGGTGGTAAAAACTAGTATTGCCGCAGGTAAACTGCTGAAAGATTTGAAATTGGAAGAGTGGCAAAAACTACATCCGGCATTTGCAGAAGATATTTATGAGGCGATATCCCCCCGTCAAGTTGTTGCAGCCCGCAACAGTTACGGTGGTACTGGCTTTGTACAGGTTGGCAAAGCACTCATAGCTGCCCGCGCTCAAATCGATCGATAGAGGGAGTGAGGATTAGGGGCAATGGGGAATTGAGAATAGTTTTCTTTGCCAATGCCCAATAATAAATAAGGGCGTACAAATGTGCGCCCTAAAAAATAAATAACCCAAATAATAAGGATTTAAGCAGACAGCTTAGTCAGTGTCAGCTGCTGTTGCTGCGCCTTCTTCTTCTTCACTCTTGGGTGGTCTTTGTTGGAACCTTCTCTGCATTCTTCCTGTCGTAGTTCGTTTACGAAACTTTCTGGCATACGCCTGGTTACGTAGCGCCTTTTCTTTTTTCGGGTTACGGCGCTTGGCCATGTTCACCTCATTAATAAACAACAAAAAAGTAGCAACTAGGCATCACGTAGGCAATATCAGTTACCAATGTTATTGATATACTTGTAGCCTAGTGCAGCAATAAATACGCTTTAAACAGTGTACTAGTCTACCGCATTCAACCTTGTTATGTCAATAATAATTCTGAATTATCCCCAATAGCTAAATGAAAAATACCTTTTCTTAGATCCAAAGCTATAAAATCAGTTGGAAATTAGCTAACTAGTTGTTGTTCTTGAAACAAACCAATCTTATCAAAAAATAATTCGGCATTTAGCCTTCATAACTCAGGAATAATAGCTGGATTTAAGCAATAAGTCTAATATTTAATTTTGTGTTTTTTATTTAAGTGTAAATTTTAAATCCCCAAATTCAAAATTCTGAATTCTGGATTCTGAATTCTGACTTATTATTCATATTATTTTGTGAATGTGTAGCGAAAAACTATTAGTGATAGCTAGTTTTGAGAGGACTAATGCTAGCTATAAACTGAAAATTTTACTGATTCAACAAATTTTATGTATACATAAATACAGTGCTTCTATTGAAACTTGATGTTAGAATTAGTAATATTCTACGTAAATCGTGAGAATAAAATCTCAAACCACAAACATTTTTGTATAAAACAAAACTTAACCAAAATTTTAGTAGTTGAGTCTATGTAAGTGGTTGGGAACTATAGAATACAACACAAAAATTTTGAAGATTGAACGTTATTGCTTTTTTTCCGGCAGCTGTCCAGTCCACACGTAGCTTATGGCGTATTGGACAAACAGTATTGGGTATAATATTTCGTCATCCCATTACTGGCACTAGTATCATCCCAATTTTACCTGATGGTCGGATAGTACTGATCCGGCGGCGTGATGATGGTCTTTGGGCATTGCCTGGAGGAATGGTGGATTGGGGAGAAGATATTCCCAACACAGTCCGCCGGGAATTGATCGAGGAAACCGGGCTAGAATTGGTGAAAATTAACCGTTTGGTAGGAGTTTACTCTGCACCAGACCGCGATCCCAGAATCCATTCAATTTGTATTGTGGTTGAAGCCGAGGTACATGGGACAATGGAAATTCAGGATACTTTAGAAGTCATGGAAATCCAAGCTTTCTCTCCCAGTTTCCTACCTTCAGGACAGATGTCTCACGACCATACTCGGCAGTTGCAAGACTACTTGAATGGCTTGACAACACTGGCATAATAATGTTTTGTCATTAGTCATTAGTCTTTTGTCATTTGCTGCCAAAGTTATGATCTAAAGGAGCATCTCTTCTCCACGAACGGCTCACACTTCTCTGTTTGTAATTGTCCAAAACTAATGACAAATGACAAATGACAAATGACTATTTATTATGGTGCTAAAAGTTAACTACTAAATTAAAATGGATACACTATTCCGCAACTCGCGGAGAAAGCTCTCTCAAGGGCTATTATTCTGGCGTGAAGTCGGTGAAAAAACTCCTATAATTTTTTTACATGGTGCTTGGAATGAAAGCAGTCAATGGTTATCTGTGATGGAGTCGCTTGCACAAGATTTTCATTGTTTTGCACCTGATTTGTTAGGGTTTGGTGAATCAGAGAATCCAAATATCCACCATTCGATAGATTTACAAGTTGAATGTCTAGCTGAATTTTTGCAAGCTGTGAAGCTAGAAAAAGTATATTTAGTAGGGCATTCTCTTGGGGGTTGGATTGCTGCTAGCTATGCTTTAAAGTATCCAGAGAAAGTTGACGGTGTAGTACTGATAGCACCAGAGGGTGTAGAGATAGCAGGACAAGAACAGTATTGCCGGAAGATGCGGCGATTATTGAATTATCCACCACTAGTAGTTAAATTGTTGCGATCGCTAATTCCCTTAACTAAAGTTCTGGGTTGGCATGAAAAAATTGCACAAGACTTGCAGTTGCGTCAAGCCCTATTGCCGTATCCCATAGGTTGTCAGTTACTTTTCAAAAGGCGACAAGCAGAAATTGAGGCGGAATTAGTGCAAAAGCAGCTTTACATGATAGATATCCCAGTTTTTATTTTACAAGGTGGCCAAGATACACCAGATGCTTTAGCCAAGAGCCGGGTTTATGCTCAACTGATGCCGAAAGTCGAGTTAAAAATGATTGCCCATGCCGGAAATGACTTACCAGAATCTTGTGCTGG
>JBGTMK010000608.1:0-5049 GCA_041743605.1 Nostoc sp. | reverse complement strand
CAAGTAAATATAAAGTTGGCGTCATGATCTACATACACCAGAGTAAGTAGAACGGCGTGAATAATTCAAGGTTTGTAGTGGGGACTTTAGTCCTCTCTTAAGGGCTAAAGCCCTTACTACAAGCGAATTCAATTAAATTTTACATTACTTAATGTAGTTTGGTTTTTTCTCGCCAACTTACTTACTAGTGACTGGGGATTAGTGACTAGGTGGTAATCTACTGTGCGGCTTTCTGTAGGGTGGGTGGGTTTCCAAGCTAAATGTTTACCAGAAAATATTATGTAAACATCAGAACTTTGAAGCAGACAATAGTTTGTTTAGCTGCGACTTTAGTTATCGGCTGCTACTGTCAGAATAAAAACTTTCTTGGCTCTTACGTTGGTTTTATGGTGCGGCATTAAAATCGCAGTTTTAGAGAAAGTTTCAATTAGTTTTTTATGTGCTTTTAATAATAAAAAATACTCTTGAATATTGCTTTTATAAAAACTATATAAAAATTTCATCAATCTCCAATATTTAAGTTTTTTTGTTGAACTTATACTATTAAGCGAATTAACGGATTTAGTAAATCAAATTTACGATTATGATTGAGAATATAGCTATTATAATAATTTTAAGTAAAAGCTAAACTATGAACTTACAAGATTTTGAAGCCCAGTATCGTGAGGCTATGGCTGAAACTCTCAATGAGCTACAAACAGCAGTTTTATTGTTAGCGCAAGTACAAGAAAAAATTTCAAACATTGGCAGTTCTGTACAAAATCTTAGTGAGCGTGTGGAAGAGTTCATCGCTAACCAAAAAGCAGAATAAATTCACGCATAACACAAAACTTTATCTGTGGCGACAAGTAAACTGTTCTTCAATTGCAAAGATGAGATCCTTGAGTTTTAAAGGTTTGACAAAATAGTGACGTGCGCCCAAACTCAGAGCTAGCTCCTGATCTGCTTTAAAAGCAAAGGC
This sequence comes from Nostoc sp., assembly GCA_041743605.1. Taxonomy (GTDB): domain Bacteria; phylum Cyanobacteriota; class Cyanobacteriia; order Cyanobacteriales; family Nostocaceae; genus Nostoc. Next base: position 4,088 of record JBGTMK010000608.1, on the reverse strand, counting down.
TGAAACCACAATAATAGGTATTTTTGACAACTCAGGTTTTTGCTGGACTTGTTTTAAAAGCGAATAACCGTCAACATCTGGCAATTTCAAGTCTAGTAACATTAAATCTGGCTGGAATTTCTCTATAGTTGAGAAAAAAGTAGAGCCTTCTGATAAGCTTTCGACATCGTACCCACAGTAACTTAGGTAGTCACTCAGTAACATCCGATTGAGATAATGGTCTTCAACCAGTAAAATTCGTCTAACTTTGTGTGAGCGCAATGGCTGATCTATATTGAGTAATTGTGCTGTCATTGCCATCTATTATCTAATTATTTTAAGTAAAAGCCAACAATTATTACGATAAACTAAAACGGTAAGTGTATTTAAATAGTGAAACAAATAGAAATTTGACTGATCTAAATCTATTCAAAGATATAAATAAATTAAATTTAGCTGCACTACAACACTTAAAGAATACTATCTTTAAATATAATTTAATCAAAAATTAAGCTTTTCTTTACGAACTTTGTCTAAATTTTAGTATTAAATGAACGATTGCTTTTAAAAATTGAATCGCCGAATTTGTATTAGTAAAACTACTTAAGTAATATTGTACGTTATGATAATTCCCCTTCCTAAAACAGGTTTCATTTGGATATGAGGGTAAGTAATACCATTTCATAAAATCCATATTACAAACACGTTGGTAGGGGCATATAAATGCAAAATATTACAATCGATTCATTTGTTGCCAATGTTTTTAGGAAAAGTATAACCTAGAAGATTAAATTATCTTACAGTTTGAAGAAATTCTTCATCAAAAAAGGGAGCTATTTATTAGCTCCCTAACTTATTTGTCGTTTTTAAACCACAATCTTAAATAGATGCTTTTTTAAATTTGCGTTGCGTACCAAATACACCAGCAACACCTAGCAGACCCAGTATTATTGATGGTTCTGGTACTGCTGCTGTGGGAGGCACACCTTGGATGCTAACTTCATAATTAGCACTGTGAGACTTGCCATCAGCACCTAATCCCGAACTGTTGGTTAGTCCGCTTGCTGTAGCAGAAAAGCTGTAAAGGAAATCAGTCTTGTCATTGTAGGTAACTTTAACAACTTCACTGGCTTGGAAACCATCTTTGAGAAAGTTACCCAAGGTTCCTAATAGAGGAGCATAGTAATCTTTTAAATTGTAGTGACCAGCTAACCCAATTTTGATTTCACCAGTGGTGTCATCTTGATTAACGTAGGAGATGTTAGGGTCGCTAGAGCGTTGGAAACCACCAATACCATAAAAAGCGTTAAAGGCCTGCTGGCGAAGAAGCGAGCTAGGGGTAAAACTCGGTAAACCCAGTGCCAATTTAATTGTAGATTCATTGGCTGCTAAACCCGCTGCATTATAAAATTCGTTAAACCAAGTATTTGCAAAGTTCTTTGCTCCATAGCTTGTACTCAATCCTGAGCCAGTACTAAACCAATCTGTTGCTGTCAGACTGCTCAAGGTGATACTTTTGTCACCAATTTGCCCTGTTAAAGTGGTGTTTTTGGTGAAATCAAAACCAGACCCTTCACTGCTAGCTCGTAACTCTACGTTTCCAGTAGGATTTGCAGCATTACCATCCAGAACTTTCTGGACGTTTGTCTGAGTATTTGGCACAAGAACAGTACTGTTACCTGACACATCATAGACTAAATAATCACTTGCTGCTGTTCCACCTATGGTAGCACCAGTGAGTGTTCCAGCCTGTGCTGGTACTGTGGCAAGAGCGCTCACACCAATAGCCATTGAAGCACCAATTACAAGTTTCTGAAAAGTCATCTTCATTTTTTTCAAGTCTCTGTCAGTTTGGAAGTTAAGTTTTAAACTATTGCCGTTTTTAGGCTTGGGCTGTCTTGACTACAGGCTTTTTGACAATATGGTTGCTTAAAAACGCAACCTATGTCGTTAACCATCTTTGGTAGCTTTGCGTACAAACCCAGTTTAAGAAATGGGGAGACTTGATTGGGTAAAGTTCCTGCTGATTATCAATGAAAAGATGACTAATATTTATAGACTTTTATACGTATAATTACAACTTTAAATAAAATAACTCAGTGTTTTTAGATACATCCTGTTATTTTAGTAGAATACAAGTATTCGTAGGGCGCACAGATGTCATTGGTGTCAACTTAAGCCCAAACCCCTTTAAAACCTCGTTTCCAGCCTCTGGGCTGGTAAATGCTGCTCTTGGCGGCTCTGCCGCCAGCAAGAGAGACGGAGCCTCTAAGATGGCATTCCCAGCCGGAGACTGGGAACGAGACACGAGACAATATGTAAAAGCTGTTTCTAGTCAGGCTTTCAGGTTAAGTTGACACCAATTCACAGATGTGTACCCCTAGCGTGTGTTCTGTCCATAGACTTTGCTGCAAAAAATCTTTGGTGTTTAGTTTGAGAAGAAATTTAATTAAGGAATTCAGCAATTCTTTCCACAGCAGTTTCTAACAAAGGTGGCTCATGCACCAAGGCAAAACGGACATATCCTTCTCCAGATTTACCAAAGCCAGCACCTGGAGAAGCAGCTACACCAGTTTGTTTGACTAGCTGAGTACAAAATTGTACGGAATTTTGACTCCAAGATGGGGGTAACTTTGCCCAAATGTACATTGTGGCTTCGGGAGTGGAAACGTTCCAGCCAATGCGATGTAAAGCTGCAATGAAAGCATCTCGGCGCTTCTGGAAGGTTGCAACGGCCGTTTTCACCCCAGCTTGCGGTCCAGTCATGGCTGCGATCGCACCATTCAAAATTCCCCGATACTGATTAAAATCAACGGCGGCTTTTACCTGGCGTAAGCCGTTAATTAACTGGGCATTACCGATGGCGTAGCCAATGCGGAAGCCGCCCATATTGTAAGACTTGGAAAGGGTGAAAAATTCTATCGAGACGCTTTTCTCTGGATCAGCTTGCAGAATCGAGGGGACTAGGGATTTTGGATTTTGGATTTTGGATTTTAGATTGGGAGAAGAGTCTACCCAGTCTCCGGTCTGCTCAAATACCAAATCTACGTAGGGGAAATCGTGAACGAGGACGAGATTGTGTTGCTGACAGAAGGCGACAGCTTCTTGGAAGAAAGATAAAGGTGCGATCGCAGCCGTGGGATTGTGAGGATAACTTAATACCATCATCCGCGACTGCGCCAAGACTGGGGCAGGAATATCAGCAAACACTGGTAAAAAATCGTTTTCTGCCCGTAATGGCATTGGGTAGATTTGGCCACTTGCTAGGTAGACTCCCCCCGCATGGGAGGGATAACCTGGATCGAGCAACAGGGCAAAATCCCCTGGATTGAGTATTGCTAGGGGTAAATGGGCTGTACCTTCTTGAGAACCAATCAGAGGTAGTACCTCAGTTTGAGGATCTACTCTGATGCCAAATTTTTGTTCATACCAGTTGGCTGCGGCTTCGCGAAACCCTTGAGTACCGTTAAACAAAAGATAGCCGTGGGTACTGCGATCGTGGAGAGATTGGGCGATCGCCTCAATGACGTGTGCCTCGGCTGGTAAATCAGAAGACCCTAAAGACAAATCAATTATCTGTCGTCCAGCGGCCAAAGCGACTGCCTTGGCTCTGTCCATATCAGCAAATACATTAGATTGTAGGGGTTGTAAACGTTGTGCAAACTGTATGTTAGTCATTAGTCATTGGTCATTAGTCATTGGTCATTGATCATTTGCTATGAACTATTGACTAATTACTGCTTAAGTGAGTATCTAAGAGAGCTAGTAATTTATCTTTGCCGATGACTCCTTCAGTGGATTCTAGTAGTTTATCTCCTTGAAATAGTCTGAGGGCAGGTACACCTTCCACTTGGTACTGCTTAACAGTGAGTGGGTTAGGGTCAATTTCCATCTTAACGACTTTGAGGCGATCGCTATATTTGGTAGCGGTTGAGTTAATCAGGGGCGACATCAATTGACAAGGCCCACACCAGGAAGCCCAAAAGTAAACTAATACAGGCTGCTCGGCTTTTAACACTTCGGTTTCAAACTCAGCATCAGTTATGGTGATTACAGCCTTACTCATTGCAGTCTCCGTCAGGTGGCGATCAAAGTTGGCACACACAATA
>JBGTMK010000607.1:0-7655 GCA_041743605.1 Nostoc sp. | reverse complement strand
TGAATATGGGTCATGGCTCGATATAGTAATTAATTGTTTTGGCTACGCCAAAAAGCATTAATTACTATATCTCTCCACTCCCGCGCATTCATCCCACACTCCTAAGAGTGAGTGTGGGGCTTCTGCTGATCTAGCTAAAGTGTAAAGGGCTAAAGAGTCCTCCCAACCGCGCAGACAACACGAAAACCAATATTGAAGTAGAGGTTGTCGATCTCCGCCCTACAGTTGTCGGTGCGGGACGCGGAACGGCAATATCTAGGAATGTTGAACCAGGAACCGCCCCGCAGCACTTGATATTGATTATCATTATCTATCCATGCACTTCCATCTCCAGGCGCTCCTTTATAGCTGCCATACCAATTATCTTGACACCACTCCAAAACATTCCCATGCATATCGTATAATCCAAAGCCATTAGGTGGAAAACTGCCTACTTCTGTTGTTTCTCCACGATCTTTTCCTTTTGGCTCAGAAGCGTAAGTAGAATTTCCATTGTAGTTAGCTAACTCAGTTGTAAGCGTCTCGCCAAAGTGAAAGGGTGTATTTGTGCTTGCACGACAGGCATATTCCCATTCCGCTTCACTCGGTAGACGATATTGCTTATTTGTATATTTGGAGAGGCTAGAAAGGCGATCGCAAAATTCAACTGCATCGTTCCAAGATACTTGCTCTACTGGTCTTTTATCTCCTTTAAAATTAGATGGGTCTGCTTTCAGGCCACGGTTAACTTTGGGTAGTCCTGCTACTCTTCTCCATTGCGCTTGGGTAACTGGATATTTACCCATGAAGAATGATTGAACCGTTACTTCGTGCTGAGGTTTTTCTCTTCTAAACCCATCCGAACCGAATTTTTGCACAAGCCTTTCTATCTCTTCATCTTCTGTACCCATCAGGAATGTGCCATCGGGGATATACACCATTTCTAAGCTGACACCATTTCCTAAGTCTTCGGTGAAATATTCGGCTTTGCTTCTATCTCGTTTCACCACTTGACCACTTGCATTTACCTTCACAATCTCAAATTGAAAAACCTGTAGTTCACTTTGATGTGCTGTAGTTGCTGGTTCAGAAATTCCTGACCTCCCGCTGTTTGGTAAAGGTTCAGGATTTTTGGGAGGTGCAGAAAAGTCTACTTGTCGCTGGAAAATTCTAGAAAATGCTTCAATTGCTTGCATATCAGAACCCCTAGCAGCCACATTCACGCGAATCCATAATTGTCTGGCTAATTCCCACTCTCCTTTGACTTCGGCTTGATAAGCGTCAAGTTTCATCGTGGCAATATCAGCTAGGGTGGCATAGTCGGGCAACAAAATTAAGTGTAATTTGGTAGCTGGTTCGGCTTTAGCATAAGGATGTTGTGGGTTTTTCTGGTGGGTTTGATTGATTGTGGGTACTGTGGATTGTAAATATCTGTCCAATCTTTCTACTGTGGCGCAGTTTCCTGCACCTGCTATCCTCAACCCGTCTAACAACGCCTGTGTAAATGAGCCGTGTTGCAATTGGTCAATTTCATAAGACTTTTGACTGGGACTGCAAGAGTAAAAGGTAACTACTCCCTGATGTTCTTTACCAATACCCTTTCCTTCTCTGCTTCCTTGATCGCGGCAAGCATCTAAAAACAACACTACATTATCTGCTCCACTACGGCGCAATCTTTGGGTAACATAATCAACAGGGATTGCCGTATGTTCTACATCCCCTGGATCGCTATCCATCAGCATGAGATAGTCACGGTCAGCTTCACGACAACCGTGCCCAGCAAAGAAAAACCAGAGATTATCCCCTGGTGCTAATAGTGGTTTTTCAAAGTTTGCCCTTAAAAACCGCCGCAAATTACCGTAAGTAGCCTGAGTGGGAATGGGTGAAGAAGCGGGAATTGGGGGAGAATCTTCTGTAAACAAAAATACTTTGTCAAAGCGCACTTCCTTTTGAAACCAATCGCGCATAGCTTCGGCATCTAGTTTGGCGTAGTTTAAGTGCTGAAGATTGTTGTACTGGTTAATGCCGATCGCGATCGCCCAATTTTTAGCCATTTCTGCGTTCGTATTGACTAATTTGTTCTTCCCTATTGCAAGTTTACGTGTTGCTACTGAATAATAGTAATACACTGCTCATGCAGTTTATAGTCTGAAACTAAAAAAATTGCCTGACATGACTAAACCTCAAATTGTCGTCAGAGTTCCCCCTTATCTTCTAGAAAAGCTCAACAGACTGGCACATTTAAAACAGAGGTAGTAGTTGGCACTTTGGCGCACTACCGCGTATTTCAGGTAAATGAAGTATACAGGTAGGGGCACAATATGTTGCACTGGTGTCAACTTAACGCGAAACCGCACGTCCGCCAGCACGTCCGCCAGGGATTGTAAATCCCTGTCTCATAGCTAAAGTCCTCTGAAGAGGACTTTAGAGGCGCAAAAATTTTCAGTCTACTTCAGTAGACTTGAGCAATTAGTCAGGGATTTACAATCCCTGGCTGGCGGGTGAACAACACCCAATCAGTACGCTATTTTTGGCTTAAGTTGACACCAATGAATTATGTTGTACCCCTATGATTATCTGTACTTAATTCAATAATTAAATTTATGTCAGCAGAAAATTCTACCCCCAAAGCCATCTGGATTCTTACTGAAGAAACAGCCCAAACATCAAGTACAACTAGTGAAACATTGATAAATAGTGGAGCAAGAAGCAGTAGAGATACAGGAGGATTACTGGGAGTTGAAACTACAGAAGAAATAGTTGTCAGCCGAAAAAGAGACGAAATAGTAATTACTAGACACAAAGTAGAGGTAACGAAACTCAAGCAAGAAATGAAGGGATTTCTGCAAGCAATGCGGGAAATGCTTGATGAAGCTGACCAACCCGATTCTAAGCTCCAGCTTGATGAGGTAGAACTCTCAGTAGAAGTCAATGGCGAAGGACAAATCAGTTTATTTGGGATTGGTGGTGGGAAAGCTGGGGGAAAAGGAGCGATGACTTTTAAATTCAAGCGCAAATAAAAATAAATGCTCTCTTAATGCCTAATGTAGAGATGTGGTCTAATTTATAGCTGTAAGCATAGCGATCGCACAACATAAACAGTAAGAATAAATTGGCGATCGCACAAATTTTTTGAACAACATCTCTGCCAAAGCAGCAAATCATTATTAAAGTATAAAATTTTACTTAAAATATGATGACTCTGAATTCTGAATCCTAGTATTAATTTTTCCAACAAAATCAGTGTTATCACTGTAGTCATAACGTGGGTATTTAATTAAAAGTGGCTTCATATAGTTCTTATTTGCTTACATACTAGATTGTATTTAAGTGTAAATACAGTAGTTCAAATATATTAACCTTTACAAAATCAGTATTATTCCTGTGGTCAGAATGGGGTTACTCAATGGAAAGTGGCTTCATCTACTCTTGACATTTTTATGTCTTATTTCTCGAAAGATGGTTAGAAATCTCAGTAACAGTAAGTAAATTAATAAGAATTTACGAATTTACTAAGATTTGCTCATCTGAAAATAACGCTACTGTCGTTGAGTTTCACCACAAACCTAGATATAAACTGATGTACTTTAAAATACAAAAGTTTGATGCTTTTTACTTGATTTCAGTTGTGGAAGAACTCTATACGAATTTAGCTTACACATATCGAATTTAGCTGAAGTAAAAGCAAAATGAGCACAACTCCTATAGGTAGCTACAGGTTGTTCCAGAAACTACATCCGCTATCTCTGTTGGCACAATTAACCAGTCGGCGTGCTACAGGGTGCTTAAACATATTTACTGGAATAGTTTCTTGGTCAATTTATCTAGAGGACGGTAAACTTACTTATGCCTCCTATTCAGATAAACTGTTTGAACGGCTTGACAGTCACTTGCGACGCTTAAGCCAGCAAATTCCTGCTCTCAACAGCGCCACTCGCGTGCAAATGCGGCTGATGTTTGAGACGAAGAATGAACATCAATCAATACCAAATGCGGATTACCAAGCTATTTGTTGGTTAGTAAATCAGGACTATATTACCTCTGTGCAAGCAGGAAGCCTGATAGACGAATTGGCAAAAGAAGTGCTGGAATCATTTCTGTGTTTAAAAGAAGGTAGCTATGAATTCAGTCCAGAAAGCTCTTTGAATGAACTACCAAAGTTCTGTCGCCTGGATTTGCGCTTACTTGTGGAACACTGTCAAAAGCAGTTACGAAATCGACAAAATATTCAGTCATCAATTCCATCTGGTGGCGGTTCTCAAGTTTTGTCTGCAACACAATCATCTCAAGTTCAGCCACAACTGCAAATAAAACTTGGGCAAAATTTGTCGATACCAATTAATTTTGATATTCCTGAGAATAATAAAATTACTCAGCCACCTGTTGGCAAAAAACTATATACAATTGCCTGTATTGATGATAGCCAAACGGTTTTGAATTCTATCAAACATTTTTTGGATGAAAACACATTTTCAGTTGTGATGATCAACGATCCAGTAAAAGCTTTGATGCAAATTCTGCGGAGTAAGCCCGATCTAATTTTGCTAGATGTTGAAATGCCAAGTTTAGATGGCTATGAGCTATGTTCCTTATTACGTAAACATTCAGCTTTTAAAAATACACCAATTATTATGGTGACTGGTAGAACAGGCTTTATCGACAGAGCAAAGGCTAAGATGGTCAGATCATCAGGATATTTAACTAAGCCTTTTACACAATCAGAATTGCTAAAAATGGTTTTTAAGCATCTTGGTTAATTTAAACAAGGTAAATAAAAATAACAAAATATGTTTAATCTATTTTTTTAGGAGATTTAATAGTGAGCCTGACTTTGCTTGGCACAATTTTAATTGTAGAAGATTCTCCCAGCGAATTGGAATTAATGAGCCATTATCTCAAAGAAAGTGGTTACAACGTAATTAAAGCAAGCGGTGCAAAAGAGGGTTTAGAAAAAGCTGTGCTAGAAAAACCAGATGCGATCGTTACTGATGTAGTAATGCCAGAAATGAGTGGATTTGAATTGTGTCGTTCTCTAAGAAGAAATCCGATTACGGCAAAAGTGCCGATTGTGGTTTGTAGTTCTAAAAATCAAGAAATTGATCGTTTGTGGGCGATGAGGCAAGGTGCAGATGCTTATATAACTAAACCTTACACCCGCGAACATCTCCTACGTACTATTAAATCAGTGGTAATTTGAATCAATGACTAGTACAAACATTACTCTTGCTTCCAAACCAACCCAAAATAATTTAGCAGATGGTTATCTGAAGTTTCAGCTAAATCAACAAACTACTGCTGTTTTATCAATGAAGCATACACAAGAAGCTATTCTTGTGCCTGTTGAATCTATTACCTCAATGCCTAATATGCCCCCCTGCATATTAGGATTAATGAATTGGCGGAGTCGGATAATTTGGGTAATTGATTTGCCAAGAATGCTCAATTTAGAATCCCTAGATTATCGACTGCGGCAGTACAATGTAATCGTTATCCAAGTGGAATCATTAGTGTTGGGCTTAGTTGTACAAGAAATAAAAGGTACAACCAAGTTTCTAGTTGATGATATTCATTCTCCTATAGGACAAGTGACATCCAGTTTAGTTCCTTATTTATGTGGGTGCGTTGTGCAGCATGAAGAAATATTACTAGTATTAGATGCACAGGCGATTGTACAGTCTTCTATTCTCCGCAGTGATTAGGGTTTACTACTAAAAAAAAGATTTTTAGTGTCTTATTCACATACTTAGGAGAATTAATTTTATGTTTAATAAAACCAACACAAATCAAGGTAATAGCGCTCAAAATCGAGCATCACTGATTTCATCCCAAAAAGGCATTGGCACTGTAGTAAAGCTACCAACTAAGCTGACTACTGAAAGTGCTAATAATTCTTCTTTTAATCAGGGTCTTGCCTATTTTACAAGGCTGGGATTGGTTAAGAAAGCGACTATTTTAGCGATCGCAATTGGTACAATACCAGTTTTGGGCATCGGTGCGATCGCTTTTGGTTTTGCCAACAAGTCGATTACTAAGCAAATTACCCAATCTCAACAAGCCGAAGCCACTGGTTTAAGTGATAAAGTTAACCGCTTCATGCTGGGACGCTACGGTGATATCCAAGTAATATCAAACTTGCTATTTTTGACAAGTCCGCAAGCTAGTGTCAGTATCACTACTCAGCAAAAGCAAGCAGTCCTAGATAGTGTTGTCGAAGCATACAAAGCTTATGACAGCATTGCTGTTTTTGATCGCCAAGGTAACTTGATTGTGCAATCCACAGGCGAACCGCTGGAAAATCAAAAAGACCGCACCTATTTTCAAGACGCTTTACAAAAAGATACTCCTGTCATCAGTAAACCGGAAGCAGCAAAAAATACTGGTGTCGTGAGTATTTATCTAGCTGCACCTGTGAAAGAGACAAGGACGGGACAAACCATTGGCGTGGTACAAGCACGTATGCCCGTAAAATATTTAGAGGAAGTAATCAAAAACTACGTAGCCAATGGACAACAATACCATTTGCTCGATGCTTCGGGAACAGTTTTCTTGAGTCCCCAAAAGGAATTATTGGGGAAAGAGGCAAAGGGAGAGTATTCTAGTTTACCGAAACTGCTAGCAGCTAGAAAGGTAGATAGTTTTATAGAAGTTCCCAAAACTCAGAAAAAACAAGAACTAGTTAGCTATGTACCAGCTAGTACCCTAAATGGCTTACCTAATTTAAACTGGCAGGTACTTTTAGCTACAAATACAGCAACCGTATTTGAGCCGCAAAGACAATTGTTGTGGATTATAGCCATCGGTACAGCAGTGACAGCATTGATTGTAGCTGCGATCGCATCTCGGTTAGCTAAACTGACTACACAACCAATTCTTAATGCCACTGCGGCATTAGCGAAGCTAGGTCAAGGTAAATTCAATACCCGTCTGGAAATTGAAAGAGAAGACGAATTAGGGGTATTGAGTGCAAATATCAACCTTATGGCTGAACAATTACAAGTCTTAGTTAAGGAGCAGCAACAGGAACTAGACGTTGAAGGGGTAAAATTATTAGCAGATATTACTCTAAGAATTCGGGAAATTCTCAAAACTGAAGATATTTATCACGCAGCAGTTAAAGAAGTTCAGCGATCGCTAAAAACAGACCGGGTAATCATTTATAGTCTGAATCCAGATAATCGGGATGGTGTTGTCGTTGCGGAATCGGTAACCGGTGATTGGCCGAAAATGCTGGGAGTGCAAATTGATAATCCCTATTTTCGGGAACATTATCTAGAAACTTATCACGATGGAGAGGTGCAAGCAGTTGCCAATATTCATCAAGACCAAAGCCTGAAAAATGCCGACGGTTACATCCAACTGTTGGAAAAATTTGCTGTCAAAGGTAATTTAATCGTACCGATTCTTGCCCAAGAAAAACTTTTAGGCTTATTAATTGCCCATCATTGCGAAACGCCTCGTGTTTGGCAACAGCCGGAAATTGACTTGTTTCAACAGATAGCAACTCAAGTCGGCTATGCCTTAGAACAAGCCAAATTATTAGAAGAGATAGAAAAAGTTAGAAATGTAACTGTGAGTGGTTCAGATGAAACACTGCAACAACAACTTTTACAACTACTCAACGACGTAGAAGGTGCAGCCAGAGGCGACTTGACAGTACGTGCAGACGTAACCGCAGG
>JBGTMK010000606.1:0-4115 GCA_041743605.1 Nostoc sp. | reverse complement strand
TCGCTTCTGGAATTTTGGCTTCTACTTCCAAACCACTAGAAAGTTCAGCAATGGAAGCAGATGTCGCACCGTCGCTAGAAGAAGCAGAAGTCGTTGGAGTGACGAAATCACCTTCAGAGGCAAATTTACGTGTAATTGTGCCAGCAAAAGGAGCGCGAATCAAAGTATCTTCCAGTTGGGTTTGGTAAGAGCGCAGTTGTGCCTGAGCTTGAGCAACATCAGCTTTTGAGGCAGCGATTTGTTCTTTGCGTGTACCGTTACGAAGTTTTTCTAGAGTCTGTTTTTGTTCTCTTAGCTGGGCTAACTGTGCTTCTAGGTTAGCCTTTGCCTCACGCTCTTTACTGGAAAAATCCCCCAAAGTATTTAGGGAAATAGCTCCCTGTTGTGCTAAGAATTGGTTACGTTGAAGTTCTTCTTTTGCTCGATTTAACCTTGCCTGAGCCTGAGTTACGTTAGCTTGCGCTGTTGCAACTTTGGCTTGAGTTTCACCTATCTCTTCAGGGCGACTACCAGCACGCTTCTCAGCAAGATCAGCCTCAGCTTTGGCAAGTGCCGCTTTATATTGATTTACCTGTTGCCCAAATCTTTGACTATCCATACGGGCAATTAATTGACCCTGCTTTACTTTAGCGCCTTCATCCACATACAGTTTCTCGATTTTACCTTGTTCTTTGGGACTGAGATTAATCTTCCGCAACGGTTGGACAGTACCATTTGCTTTGATTTGAATTGTGATGTCTTTTGACTGCACTACCACTGTTTGTTGAGTCAGATCCGATGACGGTGCTTTACCTTGCACTATCAGATAGACAATGGTAGCAGTTCCTAATAATCCAGCTGCTAGTAGCCCTATTAGCCAATGTTGTTGACGTTTGGTTTTATTAAAGCTAGGGAATTGTATTGATTTGTCTGGCATTTCAGAATGAATCATGATAGTTGTGACGGATTATAAATTTACTTAGCAGTGTAAGCAGTTTTTAATCATTTAATTGAATTTCATTACTTTTCTGCTGGTTAATTACTCGACAGTTCATTAATCTCTATTAAATTTATTGATAGCCGCCGCAAATAAATTTCAGCAAAGCTTTGAAATTAGAGTAAATTTGCTATTAAAGACCTCATTATCTCGTTAATGATGTATGGATGGGTATAGATACAAGGTAAATATATGCTTTTAATCATACTTTTTAGTATCACATAACTATGCTTTTTAGCTAAAAGATTAATCAATAAAAATACAAATAATTATCTTAATTATTTGCAACTCTACCTAAAGCTTATAGATTTAAAGCTTGTAGAAAGTAAACAACTAATTACCTGAATTATTTGCAAAAAAGCTAAGAAAATCTCTTGACTTATTAAATCCATTCTTGAATAATTCTGAATAGAAAAGGATTTCGATACTCCAACTCAGGAGATGTTGTCAAAGAAAAATCCGAAACAATAAATGTAATCTGAAACAAACAACTATAAAGCATTGAAAGAGAGATTAAGACTCAAGGGAAAATTCTTACCTCAATAGTTTAATTGATGGCATAAATAACCTTCTCTCTTCAATCAGTTTTTAACATAGTTCAGTTACTCAAGATAGAAAAAAGGCAGATGCATTACATATATCTGTTAACTTTTTGCAAAATCACGCTAGGCTTGTTGTTTCTGATATCGTTTCTCTCCAAGCTTAGGAGTTTCTCGCAGTACGTTGCTACCGTGAATGACTTTCAACTTTTGCCAAAGTCATTCACTCGATTAGCTGCTGTACTTGTCTTAATCAGCGAATTAGCGATCGTAATTTTTTTGTTCAAGTGGCAGGTAATTGCTTTTTGTTTAGCTTCAATTCTGTTAGTTATTTTCTCAATTGCCTTCGCTTCAGTGTTGGCTCGTAATATTCAAACAACGTGTAATTGCTTTGGAACCAGCCACCATCCCATCTCACAAGTAGATTTATTCCGTAACTTTGGCTTTTTGCTCTGTTCTTGTGGAGGTGGCTGGTTAGCTACAAAGTCTGAAGTAACTGTATCACTCGCGCCTTTACATTTAGGAATTACAGGATTAATAGCTTTTGTATTTGTTCTGGTTTGGGCGCAATTAGGTGAAATTTACCGTTTACTTCAAACCAACTAACGACTCAAGCAAATTTCAAGGAGATGTAAGAAGATATGCAACCCGTTTTGGTGACTAATTTGGTTCTACTATGGCTTGTCGTGTTGTTGAATTTGTTATTAACTATTGCCTTAATTCGTCGATTCAACCGCATGTCATCCTTTGCCGATATGGATGTGGGACTAGAAAAAGGCAGTCTAGCACCTGATTTCCAGGCGGAAACTTTAACAGGTGAAACTGTAACACTAGCTGATTATGCCCGCAAAGCAGTTTCATTGATCTTTATTTCGCCCCATTGCAGTCCGTGCCTGGAAAAAATACCAAAATTAAACGCTCTTGCTGCGAAAGCTGAACAGGCTGGTGTAGAAATGTTGCTTGTCAATACTGATGGAGATAAAGCAGAAACAGCAGCATTTGTAGAAAAACATAAGGTGACACTACCTGTTCTGATTGCTCCCAGCGAGAGTAATTCCTTTGCCCGTGATTATAAAGCCGATGCTACTCCTTCCTATTGCATACTCAACCAGAATAACTATGTAGAAGCTGCTGGTGTATTTGAATCCAACTGGGAAGAGCAGTTAGCACGTGCTTGGGCAACGGTGTAGATTTTTTAGCGGATGAAAGGAGGTAAGCCTATGGTTTAACGAAGCGATTTCAAGTTATGGATCGATTTTTCTTTACTCGTATCACTTGATGTATTGAAATCAAAAAGGAGACAAATCATGAACAACCTAACAAATAAACTTTTTATGAATGTGGTTAGCTTCGCCCAAACACCTAGTGTCACTGCGAATGCAGCTAGCAAACTACTGAGATATATTCTACCCAAAGATGATGTAGCAGCTTGGTGTTTTACTCATAGAAACTCATGCTGGCCTTGTGTCAATGGAAAAAAATCTTGTGTGAGATGCTGCGGCCTGACTTGCCGTCGGCAGCGATATGATTGCTAACCTCTCATCCAAATCACTTATCAGTTTTTAGAGATATGGTATTACCGAAAAAGTGTCGTTCGATTCCAAACCTCTAGAGTTTCTAAAGCTCTGGAAATCTAACCTAAAGACAATTTGCGATTCATGAAATTGAAGTCAACAGGGAGACACAATCATGAATAACCTAACAAATACAATTTTGACCAAAGTGGCTAACTTCGCCGAAATGTCTGGTGTCATTACGAATGTTGCCGACAACTTACTATTACTAAGTTACGTTCTACCAAAAGATAATGTAGCAGCACAAGCATGCCGCAAAATTTGCGGTAGCTGTCGATGTAAAGACATCAATTGGGTGCGGACATGTAGAACATGCTGCGGGAGCTTCCCTGCAGTTGGTTGCTATAAACCTTTTACGGAGAGATGTGGGTATTGCGTTTGATGTATTGAAGTCACAAAGGAGACAACAATTATGAACAACCTAATGAACAGACTTTTCACGAAGTTAGCTAACTTCGCCCAAACACCTAGTGTGATTACGAATGCAACCGACAAACTACTGAACTACCTTCTACCGAAAGATGAGGTAGTAGCTCAAGTTACTTCCTGTGTTATAGGTTTGTGTACTAGATGTAGAAATCGATTACAGAAATGTAACAAATGCTGTCTAGTTAATGGAAAGTTAGCTTGTTGGCATACATACCGCTTTTGCTAAAGTCTTTTTTACGGCATTCCTGCGGCTAAAACTTCAAATCAAAATTTACTCACTATATTAGTGATACCAAACAATCATGAATAACCTAACGAACAAACTTTTCACGAATGTGGCCAACTTCGCCCAAACACCTAGTGTGATTACGAATGCTGCCGATAAACTACTGAGCTATGTCCTACTGAAAGATGATGTAGCAGCTGCATGCACGGTTAGATATTACTGTCAACGTATAGCAAGATATGTAGGACAGCGGGTACGTGTGACATGCTGCACGAAGCGGGGTTGCACCTCTCGAGGTACGGGGGTATTCTGTAATCCTGGCGTCTAATCCCTCTTCCAACTCTCTAAAAATTAATTAGAGAATTGGTATC
>JBGTMK010000605.1:0-8124 GCA_041743605.1 Nostoc sp. | reverse complement strand
TACCATCGCCAATGCTGGCGCTGACGTTTTGACTGCACAGGCAAGTTCTGCCAACACTGTTGTTTCTGAAGCAGTGCGGCGAAAACTCATCCATTCCTCAGTTCTAATTCCCCACTGCCGAGACATATATAAATCTTCTGGGCGATAAAATACTTCTGGCAAACTATCGAGTAGCGGATGGCGATTTTGTCCGTAATGCAAGACAACTCTACCGATATTTAGGAGATAACAGTAAGCAATTTCGTGATGATTAGGGGCAATTTGCGAACCATCGGTAGCGATGACAGTATGAATTTTTGGGGGAACAGGGATATCAATGCAGGTTTCTAGCGGTTCAATTGGGGTAGCATTAGCGAAGAGAATGCGATCGCGCCATTTTTCTTGGCGATCAATTAAATCTTGTT
This sequence comes from Nostoc sp., assembly GCA_041743605.1. Lineage (GTDB taxonomy): Bacteria > Cyanobacteriota > Cyanobacteriia > Cyanobacteriales > Nostocaceae > Nostoc. The sequence continues at coordinate 7,720 of JBGTMK010000605.1, read as the reverse complement.
GACACTCGTAAGCATTTTTTAAATGTTGTTGCGCTAATTCCAAACGGTGGCGACTAGCAGCAGCTTCTAATGTCAGATGCTGACTTAAACCTTGCATTTGTCGCGCTAGTTTTGTTAGATCAAGCATAAAAGTGAGTACTAAGTTTAGAAGTTTGGAGTTTGGAGTTTTTCTGATTCCTTATTATTTACCTACATCTTTTAAATATGTCCCTTCCTTGCGATTCTCCCAATAAATTAAAATAATTCGTAATTGGTAATGACGCTGTAATAATCGCTAAAGTAATTTGTAGTTGGGGATTTAGACCCCAACAGGTAAATACTAGCAAGATAGATAATTCGTACTTCGCCAATAATTATGAATCGAGTCCTTCGCCAATAATTATGAATTACGAATTACTTAAAGCCAAACAGAAAAATCTTTAGCAAACTGAGAAATTGATAACAACTGAATTCGCGGATCATTGTGGGCAGCTTCCCGTTCTGCTTGGGTATTATAGCCCCAGTCTGCAAGAAAAAGTTTCACATCATCAAGGTCTGCTTGCTGTTGAACTAACTGTAATGTCTTGAGTCTATCTTCTACAAACCAGAGACTAAGTGGCTTTTCTCCTGCTGACTGAATTAATTCTCGCAAAATTTCATATTTGGGACGCTTGACTTCTTTCCCAAAAATTGCTGCTGGTGGTAAATTCACCCCTTCTTGTTGCAACAACTGTTGCACAAAACGCCCTTCTTTAGTTGTCACAATATATAGCTGAACTCCACTGTCAATAGTTAATTTGATTTTTTCTATGACACCTGGATAAAATCTATGTAGACTCAACCAACCACCTAAATCCGTTGTAATCCATTTATCTCGCTGGCCATCTAGTTTCGCACTAATTTCTCTTGCTTGTAGCTTGTCATTTAATAAAAGTTGTGGAGCAATACTTACCCATTCACAAAGAATCTTATCGTCAGGAATTCCGTCTAACAAGGATTTAATTAAAACGGGCATTTCCCAACCTGTTTCAATAACAGGCCGCAAGCGATAGAATCTTAAGGCTAAATCATCTGGTGGTGTGTCGTTAGTAGAAGACCAAATTTCACAATAGGTACGCCATGCTACCTCAAAATATTCAATTAATCCGTCGCAAATCACTCCATCAAAGTCCAGGGCTAAAATTTTGGGACTACTTGCGGTCATTGGTTTGAGAATAAAACTGCTGTTGTCAGCTTACCCGACAAATTTAAATCATGCAGTAGTTTTTATCAGTCTTTTATAATTTATAACTTGCTTAAAAAGCATATTAGCATTGTCAATTTGATTTGATACTGGTAGGCTAACAAGCAATACTGCGTAGGTTTTGCCTAAAAAGTAAAAATGTGTAGATTGGGTTGAGCAACGTAGCAAGATCCCGCAGGGTAAACCAACATTTTGCGAGGTTTGTTGGGTAACGCCTTGTCTTAACCTAACCTACAAATACTCTTAACTGAGCAGTACTGTTCTCAGCGCTAAAATCTAACGTAAGAGATGTTCCTCACAAATCTATTCAAAATCTATTCTCAAACTCTCTCCAGAGAAAGAACTCTTTATACCTTTGATTTTTTAAGCTGTTGTTAGTGAAGGAACATATTTTAATACCTGAAAGCGCCATGAGTGATAAAAATCAAGAAAGTCAAATTAATCAACCAGTAAGCGAAGATCGCGATTCTCGTGAAAAGCCAGATGTGAATGAAAGGAACCTAACAGCGAATCCGGGAGATAGAATTTCCGATCAGCCTCAATCAATTGAAGAAAAGGCTAAACAGGCAGCTGTTGATGACGTACCAGACATTACAGGCGACAGAATCACAGTTCCCACTTACTTCGTGGTAGATGAACCCAACGGCGAGAAAAAGGCACTCCACCACGTTAAAGACGCTGAAGAAATCTCCGACGTAATTCGGCAGGCACGACTTGACGAAAATGGAAATCGAATTTGGTAGTAGTTGTCTATTGAAGACGCAGAGACGGGGAGAACTTGTCAAATACTCTCTGCTTCTTTGCGTCTCGCGCTGACAGCAGATTGAAGATATTTTCCTCTGCATTGCAATTCACTCTAAAGTGAACTACCCCAACTTACCGAGTACGGTTGAAGTTGGGGCTTCTGTAATCGCGGGGGAGTGCCTAAACTTAGACTTTCGCCCAAGAGTAGGACTTACCTCCCCTCCTACAGCAGAGACGGCTGAACCTTCCGCCTTTATTATTCTGATGCCCTCTGCTCTTATGTTCTGCGCGGCGTTCGCGTCCCTGTCATGATGAGTATTGCAATGAGGACAAGTCCATTCACGGACATCCAACGGCATCTCACCTATTTGATAGAAACAATTAGAGCAAAGCTTAGAACTGGGAAACCATCTATCAATCTCAACTAACTTCGCACCTCTGCGTTCTAGCTTGTAGGCTAGAAAATTAGTGAATGTTCCCCATCCTGCATCAGATATTGACTTTGCCAATTTATGATTGCGTACCATGCCTTTGACATGAAGATTCTCTACTATGACACCTTGGCTATTGCTGACTAACTTATAACTAAGTTTATGTAGAAAATCCTGCCGCGAATTACTAACTCGCTCGTACACTTTGGCAACAACTTTTCTATATCTATTTCTTGATTTACTCCCTTTTACCTTACGTGCTAATTTCTTTTGCTTACGCTTGAGATTTTTTTCATGTTTGGCAAGGTGTTTAGGATTATCGTACTTAGAAACTTTCTCGCCGTCAGTAACAACTGCAAAATGTTTCAACCCTAAGTCAATACCATAAATTTTACCTTCTGAAATAACCGGATTTTCTCCTTCAATTTCAGTCAGAATGGATGCAAGGTATTTCCCAGAAGGCGTTTTACTCACAGTAACAGTCTTGATTTTCCCCTCAATCTGTCTATGTATTTTGGCTTTGACTATCCCAATATTGCCAGGAAGTTTAACATTGCCATCTACTATCTTGACGTTTTGAGGATACTGGATAGACTGTTTTCCATGCCTAGATTTGAATTTAGGAAATCCAGCACGTTTCTCAAAAAAGTTTTTGTACGCCGTAGTTAGATTAAGTGTTGTAGCCTGTAAAACTTGGCTGTAACAATCAGCCAACCACACAGTCTCTTCAGCTTTTTTGAGTGCAGGGAGAAATGCGTTGAGTGCAACACGGCTAAGTCCTTGGCCCGTTTCCTTATAAGTTTCAATCGACTTATTTAGAGCATAATTCCACCACCATCTAGCACACCCAAAAGTTTGCGCTAGTTGTATTTCTTGCTCAACTGACGGATATAAACGGACTTGTACAACCTTGTGCAGCACTCAATATCACCTCCTTGATGTATTTATCTTATCATAAATATAGATTGCGGTAAAGGAGTAAAATATAATGTTGGTGATTTCTCAAACACCCCACTTCTTTATCAACCTGCGGTTGATATTAGTCGGAGGTGTTTTCGTCATCACCCGGCTATCCATCCCCGCCGAATAAATTAAATCAGAATCTTTAGTTGTATTAGCATTTATTTCGCTCCGAGTTTTCAAATTGCAACGTATTTTTCTGATTATTTTTACAATACTTTTGTCTGAAGTCTCAACTGTCAATCGTTCTCTATGGGGATCTGATTCGGCTCTTTGCGAGGCACATTGTTTATCTTGCGGCGAAACTCAGACACCTTTTCGTAGATCAGCAGTCGCGATCGGTTCATAGAACCCAAGGGTCGATGTTCGGGTAAGGAATGCCAGGGCGTGAACGCGAGGTTCTCTGCCAGATCTACTCTACCCTTAGCGTCAATGTCTTGCTTCGGGATGCGAATGATCGCGACCTGCTGAAAGGGAGACACCATTTCGTCCCACAGTTTCAGAGGATCTTCCACAGGCATCGTCATTGGATCGGCTTGGATCTGGACAGCAAACTCGTAATAAACGTCTTCTGAGCCGACCTGTTTCTTCATGACTTCCCTCAGGAAGTCTGGCCCCATCGTCTTTGGCTGGCGGTTAGTGCTTCGGGAGATCGGAGCGGCTGAGAACTTAATCGCGTTCGGCCCTAGCAAGTATGGCGTCTGACTCCAGTAGCGAATCTGGACGGGATTGAACAATGGCTGCGATCGCATGGACATGATCGCCTTGAGTTCCGTGGGTCGGCTCTCAAAAAACTTCTCGATCTGACCCTTCAATATCTGCTGATGCAAGAGTTCATAATCCTTGAGGTTTCTTACGAAGAAGGTCGGAAAATTGATCATCACGAAATCTTGCGTCTTAGCATCCTTTTCCGATTCAAGCAGTTTCTCGCCCTCGACTCCGAACAGTTTGATTGCCATTCCGGCAGCCTGTGGCACTCTGTCCTCTTGAACCTCGACATTCCCGGCAGAAAACCGGATCAGCGCATCAAACGTGCGCGGCGTCTTGAACACGCCGTAGCGCAATTCTTTTGGGAGATTATCGAGCACGATGAATTCGGCATATACCAAGCCGTGTGCTTTTGGATGCGCGTCGCGCAAGACTGGCCGAGTACCGGGCGGAAACTGGGTGTGCAGTCGCGCCAGCGACGCGTTGAGGATCGAATTAATGAGATCCTTTTCACCTGGCTCGATGGATTCTTGGGCTAGAGCAGAGACGGCTGGCTTTGGCGCCAATACCTCCTTGGGTACGCCGTCCTCAGTACCTAGGTTTTTGACGGGGAAGAACCTCTTGTCTTGCCAAGCATGGATGGGGTCTTTCGTCCCGCCCTGTCGGGGTTGGTTAGAGAAGGAAGGGAGCGTCAACGCCAGTGCAATCACCCCACTGGCTAGCACCAGAAGAACGATTCTTATCAGCTTGCTCATTAATCCCTCCTAAAGGTGACAGTTTCGCCTGGGTTGATCGATTCTTGGGCTAGAGCAGACATGGTCGGCTTTGTCGTTGAAGCCGGTGACAACTGGGGTGCGCCGTTGTAAGTGCCTGGGTTTTTGACGTGGAAAAACGTCTTATCTTGCCAAGCACGAATAGGATCTTTTGGCCCGCCAAATGGAGCAATCTGTTGGGACTGGTTCGGGATGGACTTCATGTACTCGATCAATGCCCAGCGCTCATCCTCAGTCAGCAGTCTTCCGATAACCCCTTTCCCAGTAGGTCTGTTCTCAAAGGAATGTCCAGCGTTGGAATTGCCGATCAGCGAGGTGTCAAATAGGAACTTCCCAGATTTTCCAGAGGTGTCCACGCCGACCTTCACCGGATCGAACTCTCGCCCGACGAAGAATGTTTTAGACCGCTCATTATCTGGAAGCAGCAATTCGTAGAGATTCGGCACTGAGCCATTATGCAAGAAAGGGGGCGAGGCCCACATACCTTCAGCCGGGTTAGCCTTGTAGCCGATCGCCGGAATCGGATCGGGCGGCTCTGGATAAGAAGCTCGATAGCCGTGTGCCGAGACGAGTTCCTCATCGCTGAGGTTGAGCTTGGCTACTGCCTTGTCAAAGATCCCACGCTGTATCGCCTGGAAGACAACCGGCGGTGGAGCGATCGCAGCCCCAGTGTCCGGCGCCGGCAGATACTCACTCATCCGTCCAGTCTTGACCGTCGGGTTGCTCTCGAACTGCGGACTTGAGAACTGCCCCGGATCGGTGCCGATAACATCGACGGAGACGATCGCATTCTCGATAAATCGCTTGTCTTGCTTTTTGGGTTCGCTCCAACGGTGCGGCCAAGTGGAGTGGCATCCGGCGCAGTTTTGCGCGAACAGTTGCGCTCCCTTGGCGGCCTTCTGTCGATCGATCTTGCCGAGAACACCCTCGGGCCATTGAGGTGGTGCAAGTCTCCGTAGGAGAGCCTCGCTGGCAATTTGGCCTTTAAGGTCTACGGTGGAGTCGAAAAGTCCTAACTTCGGCGTCTTCGACGTTAAGTCCATCCTCGCAAACACCCCCAGAGATTCACCCTGATTGCGGAGGATGGGGTCAAACAAGACACCACTCCACTGTGCCCAGGCTGACTGCGGTATGTTCCAGACGAAAGACGGCTTGACTGGTGCGATCGGCGCTACCCAGTTTTGCGGAATGTCGAGCCAACGGGACTGCACCTGATTGTGAATCAGACGGAGTGCATCCATGCGTCCCAGGCCAACAACGGTTGGTGTCATCGCAAGGATGCCGCGATAGCCATGAACTGCCGCCGCCTCCTCTTCCAGACGCTTGCGTAACGCTTCCTTGCCGACATCATCGCGCTGTCCCAACTTCTCTGCTAGCCGAGCGAACTTTTGCGGATCGGCAGCCGTTGCCGCCAGGGTATTATCCAGTCCCTCAATGAAGGCATGAACATCGAGTGTAGTGTTGTTGCCGCCCGAAATACTGATCTTGGTTCCCTTGTGTTCGATCTGTCCGTTATGACACGCGGCACAGCTCAATCCGACCCACTTGCCTTTCCATCGTCCGTCTGCTAACACCGTCCTGGTTATGCCAATGGGTAGCCCGTCCGGGTTGTATTTGGAATCGGCGGGTTGGGGGACGAATCCATACTTGGCGAGGTTATCGTCGGCACTGAATAGCCCCTGGTTATTCGCCGCCTCGAGGTTTAGGAAGATGTCGTAAGACATCGCAGCCGAACCCTGTGAGGTGTAGTAATAGCGTAGCCGATCCTCTTGAGACCAACCTTGATCCAGGTAGACGACTTTCGCCTTTGTCGGTCGGTCTTGGGCAAACGAGGCGAGCGTGAACGCCAGTGCCATCACCACACCGGCTAGCGCGAGAAGAACGATTCTCATCAGCTTTCTCATCGGTTTCTCCTAAACGTGATGATTAACCCATCTCCCTGCGGCAGAAATGGGCAGAACTCTGTCTCTGGCTCTTAATTACCTCTAGTTATGAGAGTTTTAATTCAAGTTTTATTTTTTTATTTAATTGCTTTTAATCTTTTAAGTTCTCATCCCAAAAGATGTCTCTTACAAGAAAATTTTGCGGTACGCTAAAGAGTTTACCTACTGTAAATTTAATCGTGCGATGTACAAGCGTGCCCGAAAACTATCTAGCCGCTTTCTTCAAGCGATACGTAAGTACCGCTCTGTGTCTAATGTTTTATGCCCAATTCCCAGTTCCCAGTTCCTTGTATTTGCGATCGCAAAGATTGATATATCAAGGCTTGTACCTGTTTGAAATGGTAGGTTTATTTACGCTGCATTGTACTAGCGTTATATCAGTATTTTTGCTGTATTGGCGGCAGAAGGCTGTGATTTAAATTTACCAGGATTTACGCAAGTGCGATCGCCACAACTTCAACATATTTTCATGAAAAATATTTTTTAGCACCCAAAGATTAAAAGTTTTAAGAAGTCGTCACTTGCACCTTTGACATCAGAATATATACCTTCAATAATGTTCTTACGTAAAAATCCGTAGTCATATAGGACTTCTATTTGATGTTTGCTAAATATACTGAGAGCCGAAACCTAATCCGGCTAGCTCTCAGTCAGCTTGGCTTTGACAAATCAAATGGGATTGCTATATAAACTGGCATTAATAGGGTTGCATTATGCTTTTCTTGAATTCAATAACCAGCTTAAAAACTCACCGAAAAAATAATAAAATAGGCACAGTTTTTTGGACTCATAGTAATATTGTGCTGCTTATTGGATATTTAATCACTTTACCGATTTGTACGTTGATAACTTTATCCTTTTTGTTGCCTTTATTCAGTGCTAGCTTATTCACTTTTATTGGAACTTCGCACCACTCTACATCGATTCCTTGGATAGATG
>JBGTMK010000604.1:0-4785 GCA_041743605.1 Nostoc sp. | reverse complement strand
ATATATGTTTTTAATTAAATAAGGGTATTTTGACTTCAAGGGAAGGTCAACTGTGATGTTCCTCCCTCAAAAAATTGATTGGTTTTACCTTAATAAACTGTTTTTGCTCGAATTTATACCAATCATCAAAAAAAAACTACATATACAAAAAGCGTAAACCACGATTAAATCTAACTTTCTTAATTACGAATTACGAATTACGAATTACGAATTAATTATGACTGTTACTCGTACAATTTGTTTGGGATTTCTGGCTGTCATCACTGTGGGTACTATTCTGTTGATGATGCCTTTTTCAACTACCGCCGGTACATGGAATGACCCCATTGTGGCACTATTCACTTCGACATCCGCAGTTTGTGTTACGGGTTTAGCTGTAGTTGATACTGGTACTTATTTTTCCTTTTGGGGTGAGTTATTTATTCTCATGTTGGCTCAAATTGGTGGGTTGGGTTATATGACAACCACAACTTTTTTGATTCTGCTAATTGGGCGTAGATTTGACCTACAACAAAAAAAAGCGATTCAACAAGCTTTAGATCGACCGGGAATGAGTGGTAGCACCCAAGTTATCCGCTCAATCATTGCCACAACCTTAGTTTTTGAAATTACTGGTATATTTTTACTTTTACCAGCTTTTGTTCCCGAATATGGATGGAAAAATGGAATTTGGCTAGCAGTTTTTCATAGTATCTCTGCTTGGAATAATGCTGGATTTAGCCTATTTCAAGATAGTTTAGTTCGGTATCAGTCATCTTTTTTAGTAGTCTTCACCATCACAATGTTGGTTATCTTTGGAGGCATTGGTTATCAGGTCATTATGGAGAGGTATATTTGGTTGCGCGATCGCATTTTCAAAAAAGTTATTAAAACCCAAGTATTTTCTTTAGATTTTAAAGTTGCAACCAGTACAACTATTATATTATTAGTAATAGGATTCATGTCCTTTTTTTGTATAGAAATTAGAAACCCTGAAACATTTGGCTTATTAAATTTTCATGATCAGATATTAGTCGCTTGGTTTCAATCAGTTACAACTAGAACCGCTGGCTTTAACTCCATAGATATTAGCAAAATGACTAACGCTGGTCTATTCATTACGATTGCACTGATGTTTATTGGTGCAAGTCCAGGTGGTACAGGAGGAGGCATAAAAACAACTACTTTGAGAGTCCTAACCAGTTGCACTAAAGCAATTCTCCAGGGAAAAGAAGACGTTTTGTTATATGATCGCAAAATAGCAATAAATTTAATTCTGAAAGCTGTAGGTGTGTTAGTAGGTTCAGTAGCGACCGTGATTTTAGCCACTATTTTAATTAGCCTTACAGATCCAAGTTTAGATTTTATTAAAATTTTGTTTGAAGTGGTATCAGCCTTCGCTACCGTCGGGCTTTCTACAGGCATTACAGGAAGTGTCTCTACAGCCGCAAAGCTCATTTTAATTGTCACTATGTACGTTGGTAGAGTAGGTGTTTTATTACTGATGTCTGCTGTCCTAGGAGATCCACGTCCTACCAGAATTCACTATCCTGAAGAAAATTTACTCGTGGGATAATTAGGGAGAGTGCTTAGGGAGTCGGGAATCAGGGGAGAATAATTCTTGACAGCCGACTAATGACTAATGACTAAACTGATAAAATATACGTTGGAAGGCAAAAAATAAAATTTTTAATTCAAACGGTATTACCGTTTTTTGCCCTAAATACAGGGAGCCATAATAAGGATAACAAGGGTGAATCTGTCATCATTAAGTTTTTTTCGCAGTTTACGTAAAGATAACCACCAATTTGCTGTAATTGGGTTAGGTCGTTTTGGTAGGTCTGTTTGTTCCACACTGCACAATTTTGGTTATCAAGTGCTAGCAACTGATATTGATGAAAAACGAGTTTCCGAAGCATTGACTGAGGGAATTGTTGGTCATGCTTTGCAATTAGACTCTACAGAACCAGCTGCACTCAAAGAAGCTGGGGTTTTTGAGTTTGATACTGTAATTGTAGCGATTGGTAACTACGTCCAGGAAAGTATTATTACTACCCTAAATGTGAAAGAAGCTGGTGTCCCCCACGTAGTAGCTAAAGCTTCTAGTGAAGTTCACCGTAAACTCTTGCATCGAGTAGGGGCAGATCATGTTGTTTTTCCTGAATATGAAGCAGGTTGTGCCTTAGCGCGTACCCTTACCAAACCAGCAATCCTAGATCGGTTTGACCTCGACCCAGATAACAGCATTGTAGAGTTGATTGTGCCTGATGAATTTCACGGCAGAACAATCACCGAGTTGCAACTTCGTAATCGCTATGGTTTAAATTTACTAGCAGTAAGTCAGGATGGTAAATTTCAAATTAATCCTGACCCAACCAAGCGTTTAGAGCGTGGTTCAGCAATGGTCGTTATTGGTTGCAATAAAGATATCAATCGTTTGCCGATTTAAAAAAAAGTTAGAAGTTATTCAATTTTAGATTTTAGATTTTTCATTCAATCTAAAATTGGCAGAGTTAGAGATTATTAATTTATTCCTAACTCTGACTTTTTTATTGTCCAGGACTCGTTGAAGTAGATTGTGGCTCAACTGAGACTGGGACATCGCCAGGATTGGCTGGCGTTTCTGGTTGATTTGGGGTCTGTGGCTCAGGTGTCTGTACTACATTACTTGTAGAATTTGAACTCTGAGAAGGAGTAGTTGTTTGACTGGCTTGAGGTTGCTGTTGTCCAGCCTTCTGGGCAATTTGCTGCATTAGCTGCTCAATTTTCTCAACTTGTTCAATATTGCCTTGCTCACGATACTCATTATGAGCGCGTTTCAAGACTCCACTAGCTTTCTTGATGTCGCCCTGGTTATATAAAGTGACTCCCAAGTTATAGTAAGCTGAGGCATTTTTAGGATTTTGGCGAATAGCTTGCCGATAAACAGAAATAGCCTCTGAAGCTTGGCCATTAATTGCCAGTAAACTTGCCATGTTGTTGTAAGACATGGCATTTTGAGGATCTAGTTGCAATACTTGGCGATAATTGGCGATCGCAAGCTCTGTTTGACCTTGTTGTTGCAAAGCGATCGCTAAGTTAAAATAAGCATTGGCATAACTGCTATCTAGATTAATTACTTGCTGATATGCAGCGATCGCTTCTTGTAGTTGTCCTTGTTCATAAAGCACCAAACCCAGATTATATAGCGCTGCTACCCTTGTGGAATCTATTACAAGGCTCTGGCGATAAGCCGTAATCGCTGCATCTTTTTCTCCTTGTCGGTGCAACACTAACCCTAAGTTGTAATAAGCTTCACTCAAATTGGGATTAATTCTAATCGCCTCTGTATATTCTTGTAAAGCTATATCCAGGCGATTTTGCTCCATGAATATATTACCCAGATAATTTCGCGCTACTCCAAGGCTAGGATCTCGCTGTAACGCTTGGCGAAAGGCATATTCCGCACCCTGTAAATCTTTGCGATTATAGCGCGTCACTCCCTGCTGAAAAAAGCTAGCTGCTTGAAGATCCTGAGAAATTGCGGTTTCTCCTAGCAGCTTGCTTCCGGGCAAATTAGTAATTGTTGGTGTAGCCAAAACCAAAAACGCAGAACAGCCAGCGAGTGTCACCTGGCAAAATAAATTTAACCAATGAGAAAATAGGTATTTTTCAGACATGAATAGCAGACCTGTACTTATTTTTAACTCCTCATAAGTCAGAGTACCCACCACGAAAGAAAAAATTCCAAATTCCCAACTTTTAACTCCTAACTCTCCACTCTCACAGCTTCCGGTAAAATTAGCATGGCATCACCAAAGGAATAGAAGCGATACTTTGAAGCGATCGCTTCAGAGTATATATTTAATAACCGTTGTCTGCCAATTAGGGCACTTACCAACATCAGCAAACTAGAACGCGGTAAGTGAAAATTGGTAATCAAACCATCCACCACCCGCCATTGGTAGCCGGGATAAATAAACAAGTCTGTTTTCCCGCAAAATGGTTGTAAATTCCCAGATTTAGCCGCCCCTTCTAAAGCCCTTACTGCCGTTGTTCCCACAGCAATAATCCGACCGCCAGCTGCTTTAGTGGCGCAGATTTGCTCTACTGTGGCGGCGGGAACTTCAATCCATTCTTCATGCATCTGGTGGGTAGTTACATCCTCTACTTCCACAGGGCGAAATGTGCCTACACCAACGTGTAGCGTTACAAAAGCTTGATTGATTTTGCGATCGCGCAACTTTTCTAATAATTCTGGGGTAAAGTGTAATCCTGCCGTCGGTGCTGCGATCGCTCCTGGCTGTTTGGCATAAACTGTCTGATACTGTCCGTCAGCAGCTTCTGAAGCTGTGATGTATGGTGGTAGCGGGATTTCACCAAACACCTCTAACAATTGCACCAAAGACTTTCCTTCTGGCACATCAAATTGCAACAAACGCCCCCCAGTTGCTACGTCTGTTTCTAAAACCGTAGCCGTGAGTTGGGGACTGGGGACTGGGTAGGAATCTTCCTGATCCCTAATTCCTAATTGCCTTGGTTCAAAAATAATCTTAGCTCCCTGTTTGAAGCTTTTTCCTGGCTTAACTAAAGCTAACCAACAGTTATGCTGCCGTTCTTCCAACAGCAACACCTGGATTTTAGCACCAGTAGATTTATGACCATAAAGCCGCGCTGGAATGACTCTTGTATTGTTCATAACCAACAAATCACCAGAGCGCAGCAGTGCAGACAAATCATGGAAAATGTGGTGTAGGGGTGCTGTTTCGATGCCTGTAGTAGAAGAATTAACTACCAGTAATCGTGAACTATCTCTAGGAACTGCTG
>JBGTMK010000603.1:0-4200 GCA_041743605.1 Nostoc sp. | reverse complement strand
CAATCTGAAGAATTTCTTCAGGTTGACGTGGTTTCCAAGTTTGACGACGAGCGAGGGCTTCAGCTTCTAATAATCTCCATTGCAATTTATCTTTTAGTTCAGGAAGTTCACCAATTATTTTACGAAGTGCCTCACACGCTTCAGGAGTACCTCGTTCTTGTAGACGCTGTGGAATATAGTCTCTCCAAGTTTTAATACTATCTTCCGGTTCTACTACATAAGCTTTCACACCTGTAATTTCTTCGTATTGAGAATTTTTTTGTTGTTTTTCTTTTGCATCAGAATACTCTTTTGTAAGAAAGATATATAGATCGGCTATACACTCCTCTTTAAGCCTTTGTTCAACACTCCCTTCGTACTTAATTGAGTACGATACAAATTCCATGACTTCTCGCCCAAATTCCGGGTCTTGTTGAATCACGCTCCATAAAACTGACCAACCAGCATCTTCGGCATAGAGCATTAGCATCTCGGCTGCAACAATTGCCTTAGCTCTTTCCTCACGAACACTAGGAGGAGGTAGAGGAATCAAAGATTCTGCAAAAGCTTTAGCTTTATTAACCTGATTGATTAGCAAATCTTTAAGTAAATAACCTAGACTCTTAGCTGTCAGCTTCTCATCTTTTAGCTTGTCAAGCAGTACCCTTCCTAGACGTTCATCCCAGCAGTGCTTTATTTTATCTGTTATAAAAATTACACCATGCTGTTCATTTTCTTGATCAATCAAAATTATCAAAGTTCTAATAAATTCATCAGGCGCATTCTGATAAGCTTTGTTAATTAAATGTTTTCGGTACTCCTTATCTTTCTCCCCACCAGAGTTAGGATAGTCAATAATTATCGGTGTCCATTTCTCCCAAATATTATTAGGAATAGTAGAGAGAAAGTCAGGGTCTTCTAGTAAAATTAACCGTAGAGCCTTATAACCATATAATGCAGAGTCAAGAAAAGAATTTGTGCCTAACCATGCACTATTTTGAGGGTCTCCATGATAGATATATGCTTTAGCTGCTGCAATGATTCTCTTTTTTGTTATTTCTTCTGCTTCCTCCCATCCTGGAAGCTTTGTTAAATCCTCATCATATACTTCGTTATAATGTGTGCTTGTTGGCATCAACGTCATTTCTTGACATAAATTACACCATGTATTGATTTGACCAGATTCTAACCAACTTAAAGCTGTAATAACTCTTTCTTTAGGGGATGGCTCTAATAAAGGTAGGCTATTATTGTAATTCAGCATTTCCAGGTATTCTAGATATTTCGCTTTTTCATTTTCTGCTCTGAGTGAGTCAAGCTCGATTGGCTCTAGTAATGATGAGAATTCTGCTTGGAGAACCGAATTGTTTTGGCTAGCAGTAAGAAGCTCATTTACTTGTTTGGGATTGTTTTTATTTAGTTTCCTGTTTATTAACTTGGCATAAATCTTCTGAGTACGTTCGGACTCTGGCACTTCACAACGCTCAATCATCCAGAAAAAATCTTGTTCCAAAATTATTGCGGTACTGTATTTGCTGTAACTACATAGCCATAGAGGTTCATGCTCTGATTCTGGAAGTCCTGAAATTATTGCTTCTATAAGTAGACGACGCTTATTATCATCTTTTTCTAGCTGTTCTTTAAAGGATGGATTGTGTTCGCTGTCTATAATTTTGTCATGTTTTTTGAGCCTTATTAAAGTTATTTTGGCAAAAGATTTAAGGATAATCGGTTCTTCAAGATGTTCCCATGCTTTTAGAATAATCTCATCTGAAAGCTTATCAAATGGATAGCCTAGTCCTCGTCTAGTCGGCTGTTTTTCAAGCCATCCAAGTGCTATCGGTAAATCAATGAATTTGAGATGTTGTCCGATTTCTCTTGCTATAAAGTCCTGATATCTCCCGCCGATATAGTTTGCTTTGGGTTGTGTCAGGATATTAAACACCTCTTCTGCTGTTATATAATTTGGATACAAAGCTTTTAGCGCACACCCTTTTATTTCATCCTCTGGATCGTTTCCGGCTTCACCAACTGCTAGGGGTTTTAATCTTGCTTTGCTCTCTTCACTACCAATACAACCCACTGCTCGTGCCGCACGCATCCTAACCCATTGGGGTTGCTCTACATCAAGAGCAACCTCCACAAGGCTCTCCTGTACAGTTTGCACGTTACAGCTTTCTGCGATATCAATGGCTACATACCGTGAATATATGCTTTTTGTTAAATCACAAATATATGGTTGCAGTTGGTTTGGTAGTTCTGAATGCTTAAGATTCTCATAAAGCCACGACCTATGCTGGTAAACTAACTTGTCTTCGTCATATAACTTCAGTAAAGATTCAACCAAAGCAGCCCTATCCACTTCACTTGTAGTTGCTATATCGCTTTGAAGTAAAATATCTGGGTCGGTCTTCATGACGGCATTAAATACTTCAAGCACCATACCAGCTAGCCAAGCAACGGTTTCATGCAATTGAGGAACTATTCTGCGCTCAGGATCATCGGCATGAATGATTAAATTCATCATCTGAGGCAATTTCAGTTTGTGTTGCTTTAGATACCAAGCTGCAAGAAACTCAGCGTAGGTTTGATGTACCCATCCCATGCGATTCGCTCCACGAGATGAGAACAATCCAGTATCAAGCGTTTCTTTAACAGCCGCTTCGCTGACTTGAAATTCTCTTCCGTTAGCACTTTCGCTACCCCAAGAAAGTGTTCTCAGCAGTACATCTTCATCGGGGACATTTCCCTGCTCAAGCTCAGTCCAGATTGCAAAGCGATTAGCAAAAATGGTCACAGCAGCAATCCTGGCTGCAACAATCAGACGTTGTTCAACCTCAAAATTAATCAATTTCCCGGAAGCACGACGGCTGAGATTTGGCTCTTCACAAAGCTCCCTACAACCATCAAGGTATAGGTCAGATAACTTCTGTTCTGGAGGGAATTTGCCATTATATCGTTGGTAGGTGTTGAGGAGAAATTTTAATGTGATTGGCTTGATTGCAAATGGCACAACACCTTTGCGATCTACCTCTTCTAAGAAAGTATCAGAGTCTAAACCTTGAGCTTTTGTAGCCTCTATTACATCGGCTCGACGAAGTGGAACCAGTTCATAAATTCCCAAAGAATTTTTTCCAAAAAGTTCTTCTAATCCTTCCTCTAAAACCTTTGGAAAAATAGCAGTTCGACAGGTAATACAAAGATAAACACGAGCTAGGTTGTCACGATACTCCTTAAATTCATCAACTAATAAAGTTGCAAGCGTATCGATTCGCAGCAAACATTCATCAAGACTGTCGAGAAAAATATGGAGATAATGTGTGCCGTTTACCCAATCAATAAAGGTCTTACTCTCAAATAATTTACGAATTAATCTACCTTCATCGCTACATGAACGAAGATTTAATTCAAGTATTGCATGACCTTTTTTATGACCCTTATCAATCAGGTTATTCAGTTCTGTTTCTATGGCGTGAGTTTTACCAATGCCAGGTTCACCAAGTAGAACTAAACAGGGCAACTTAGCAATTGACTCAAAACTTACAAGGTCAGGATTATAGTGATGTCCCCACTTTGAATCTGGATCGAATAAATAACCGCGATCGCCCAGATTGATATTACTCGACCGAGGACACCAGAACCGCTTCCACTTGTAAACTTGCTCTACCATACCGAATGACTATGGATGGCACAAATAAATAATTTCTATAAGGATAACTTTATTCTCAGAAAAAAAGTAGACAATTCAGGTCAAACTGGGTTTACCGTGCCTATTTGGGAAAATGTACTTTAAGGAATCTCTTTCAACCAGCCACGACCGCGCAACATTAAAAATCAAAAAATACATTGGGGGTTTTGGAGCTATGCCGGAACAAAGCCACTCATAAAAAGACAGGATCATCGCCCGGCATACACTCCAAAACCCCCTCTTTCATTAGGACTAGCTGCGACCGAGCAGTATTGAGTGTGCAACATCAGCGCCAAAAACGCTTGTAAACAAGCACTCTTAACTAGAAAGCGTCTACATCTGTAGACATGAGAGATTCGGGTGCGAGTCAAAGGTAAGAATTCACTTGTTTCCCCTGAGTTGACCACTTCTCATCTAGAAGGCGACAAGCGACATAAACAACATTTTGAGGATTGCGCTTGTGTCTTCCATTAGTACCCCAGGAACGAACAGTATAATCACCTTGATAACCTAAAACAAGTGCTAGCTCGTCG
>JBGTMK010000602.1:0-8746 GCA_041743605.1 Nostoc sp. | reverse complement strand
TTGATTATTTTTACATGTTTAATTTCACTTCCCCTTTTTTCAAATGGCTCAGTTATATTAAATTGAAGTCGTAAATAACCTTTAGGATTAGCTGTATTTACAATCTCTTCACACGAGTCAGTAATAATCTGAATTTGACCTCCCATAAATACGTCAGGAATATTTTGTCCCCAATTCAAAATATTCCAATTTTTAATTTTTTCGTATTCAAGCGGTCTGGTGGTTCTACCAGTACCAATAGAAATAATAGAGATGTCCTGAATACTTTGTTTTTTTTCTTTTATGGCATAACGAAGCGCTGCCAGAGAAGGGCAGTTAGCACCTATTCCGCCATCAATGTGAGGAAATCTCCACTCTCCTCCTTCATCTTTACATTTGAATTCATAGGGAGGAAAGAAGGTAGGTGCTGATGCAGAACTAAGACAAATCTCCCACAGTCGCTTATCGTTAAACCACTTATCATTATGGTTTTGAAAATAACGACTAGCAAAAAAGGTTGTATTGCGATATAAAGTGTCATAGGCAAGAATTAACAATTCTGCTCCTGGCATTTCGCCAACTTGACGAAGTGTAATATCTTCCCCTAGCTCTTGTTTTAAAACTTGAATTAACCCTTCATTAGAATATTTAGTACTCAATATTGGGATTCGTAACCATGTACTCTTGAAGATTTCCTTACCCCTGTCTCTATAAATATTTATCAGTTCTTCTGGGGTTTTATTTAGTACTAAACCAGCAGCTACAATTGAACCAGTAGATGTACCAACAATTAAGTCGAAGTATTGGTTTAAAGGTTGTTCTATTCCTGCAATTTTTAGTTGATTTTGCAATTCTTCGAGAATTTTTGCTGTTACTACGCCCCGAATTCCACCTCCATCTAAAGCAAGTATCTTAAATTTTTTCTTGTCCTGATTTTGAGATGACATATTACAATCGGCTTCCTATTGTCGTGTACTTCTATAAGTATTCCCAGTTGAGTTATGAAAATTTAAATTGGAGAAGATATAGCGAAGGCACTGTTGGCAAACCTGGAAAACGCTTATGTAGAGCGGATGTCTTTGGAAGTATAACGATGAAGTTTTATTACTTCAAGCTATGTATTACATAATTAAAAAGCTTACTAGCGATTTTTCTCGGTAAAAATCTAGTAACTTAAAATGAAGG
Organism: Nostoc sp.; assembly: GCA_041743605.1. GTDB lineage: Bacteria > Cyanobacteriota > Cyanobacteriia > Cyanobacteriales > Nostocaceae > Nostoc. The sequence continues at coordinate 7,582 of JBGTMK010000602.1, read as the reverse complement.
TATGCATCAAATATTTAGGAAAACTGGGGGATTTTAACGAGTATAAATAAACATTCTAATTTTAGAGGCATGATTTCACTGGAAAAACAGCGCAATTACTAAAAAATGACACCCCCATTCTGAAATAGCGGCAGTTGAATAACTTGGGTTTGTTTGGCGTTATCAAGGTTAGACAAAGAAATCCCTAACAACCTAATACTGCGATTCTCCAGTGAAATCGACTCAAACAGCGCTTTAGCTATCTCAAAAATCGCAGAGAGTTCACTGATGGGAGCAAGCATTGTTTTACTGCGGGTTATCTGATGATAGTCAGAGAACTTGACTTTTAGAGTTAATGTGCGGCCTCGCGTTTCGTGCTGCTCTAGGCGTTGCTCGACAATTTGGGCAATCTGTTCGAGTTCCTGCAACATCTGACCGACATCGCTTAAGTCCTGTGCAAACGAGGTTTCTGCACCAATCGATTTGCGAACTCGATTTGCTTCAACTAGGCGATCGTCTTCTGCTCTGGCAATCTTGTAGTAATAATGACCTGCTTTACCAAAGTGGTGTGTTAGGTCAGTCAGCGATCGCGTTTTCAAATCTGCGCCAGTGTGAATGCCCAGTGAGTGCATCTTCGCCGCCGTCACCTCACCAATGCCGTGAAACTTCTCAATTGCTAGCTGCTCTACAAAGGCGATCGCTTGCTCTGGTAAAATCACTGTCAACCCATTCGGCTTGTTCTGCCCTGATGCCATTTTTGCTAGGAACTTGTTAATCGACACGCCTGCGGTTGCCGTCAACTGAGTTTCCTGGAAAATCGCAGTTTTGATGTATCTTGCGATAGTAGAAGCGTAGGGGATGTTTTGCTTGTTCTCAGTAACGTCCAAATATGCTTCATCTAGCGCAACCCCTTCCACTAAATCACTGTAGCGTTTGAAGATAGCGTGGATTGTAGCAGAAATCTCTCGGTAAACGTCGAATCTTGGTCTGACAAATATCAGTCCGGGGCATTTTGCAATTGCTGTTACTGACGGCATCGCGGAATAAATCCCAAACTTACGAGCTTCATAACTGGCGGCTGCAACTACGCCTCGCTGATTCGGGCTGCCACCGACTACTAACGGTTTTCCTCGGTAGCTAGGGTTGTCCCTCTGTTCCACCGATGCGTAGAAGGCATCCATGTCTACGTGAACTATCTTCCGAGTTCTAGCGACAGATTCTTGTCCCAAGGGTAGCTCCACCACAAGCAGTCTACTTTGCTAGCTCTGGGCTTTCTAGACATTATAACCAAACTCTGCTGTGTTCCCATTACTATTTTTATTTACTGAGATGTTAACTATATTTGTATATAAATTACTCAGTAACAATTTTCAAGTGCAAGTAGTCACGAGAAATTCTGTATAATCACCCGATTTGAGGTATTTGTATAAAAAGTTTCCGCATAATAAATAGTTAGCCTTCCTCTCAAAAATGTGGTGCAAGGCGAAAATTATGGTTTGGATTATTCAAGCACTTAAAGATGAGGATGAGCCGTTTCTATGGGAGATGTTGTATCAGGCTTTGTATCTCCCTGAAGGTCAAGCTCCTTTGCCACGTGAAGTAATTTATTTGCCGTAACTCGCCCGTTATGTCCAGGACTGGGGCAGTGACGGCGATTGTGGCTTCATGGTTATTGATTTCCTGACAGAAAAACCTGTTGGCGCAGTTTGGTTGCGGTTACTAACGAGAAATAATAAAGGTTATGGTTATGTAGATGATGACACACCGGAATTAGGGATTGCGGTTTTTCCTGAATATCGCGGTCAAGGCATTGGCACCCAGTTACTCACACATTTATTGGAGTCACCTTGTGGACAGTCATCCATCTCTCTCAGCGTCTCGCTCGACAATCCAGCAGTGAGCCTGTATGAGCGTTTCGGCTTTGAAGTTGTCAGCAGAAGCGATGAGTCTCTATTGATGAGGCGGGACTGTCAAATACTGAAACCAGGCTAACGCTGCGGTTGGAGCGGACTGATAAACCTATCGCACTAGCTAAAATTTGTGCCACAAACTTGGGCTGAATCTTTAATAAAAACTTTCTATCGTTTCCATTGATTTATCCGATGAATTGTGTTGTTCTATTTCGATAAACTAATAATTTAGTTTTGCTCTGGTCGTAAAAGTAGGTCTAAGTCAGTCAACAGTGAACAGTTAGCACACTTAATAACTGTGGTTCTTCAGTTCATTTTGTACAGTGACAAATTAAATAGCAATGTTTAAAAAATCTGCGAAAAATAAACGTCATTTCCACTTAATATTTCCGAATATATTTGATTTTAAGGGAGGTATTCAAGTTTATTCAAAATTTTTGCTCCAAGCTTTACAAGATGTATATCCTGAAGCTGATTATGATGTGTTTCTTAAGTATGACAAGTACAATTTAAAGCAGCAAAACTTGCAATTTTTAACTTCAACAAGATTTCATTATTTTGGAGATTTACCAAGATTATTGCAAACCATTTTTTACACTACCAAAATCCTTATTTTTGCTATTCTTCAGCACCCCACCATAGTCATATCAACTCACGTTAACTATACCACTGCTTGTTATGTTGTAAAACTTCTCACTGGAATTCCTTACTGGGTAGTTGCTCATGGTTTAGAAGTTTGGCATATTGAAAATAATGCTACAAAATTAGCATTGCAAAAAGCAGATAAAATTATTAGTGTTAGTAATTACACTCGTCAGCGCTTGCTTGAATATAAAAATATTGATTCAGAAAAAATAGTTCTTTTACCTAATACGTTTGATGCCAATCAATTTAAAATAAATCCTAAACCCGCCTACTTGCTAAAACGATATAGCTTAACAGATAAACAACCTGTAATTTTAACAGTAACGCGGATGGGACGCATGGCAAAATACAAGGGTTATGATAAAATTCTTCATGCTTTACTTAAAGTGCAGTTGCATATCCCTAATGTGCATTTCATTCTTGCAGGCAAAGGAGATGATATACCTCGAATTAAAGCTTTAGTTAACAATTTAAATCTACAAGATAGTGTCACTATTGCAGGATTTGTACCAGATGAAGAATTGTGTGATTATTACAATCTGTGTGATGTTTTTGCTTTACCTAGTAAAGGAGAAGGATTTGGTATTGTTTATCTAGAAGCTTTAGCTTGTGGTAAACCTGTACTGGCGGGTAATCAAGATGGTTCTATAGATCCTTTAGCCGAGGGGAAATTGGGATGTTTAGTTGACCCTGACAACTTAGAAGAAATTGCCGATAATCTAATTCAAATTCTGCAAGGCGATTGCTCTAACCCAGTAGTTTACCAACCAGAGTACTTGCAACAAAAAACTATTGAAGCTTTTGCTTTTAACCAGTTTCGCGCAAGTCTAGCAAAGTTAGTTGGCGGTCATTAAGTTACGATTTCATGAAATAAAGTAATTCTGATGAATTAAAATTTATTTTTTAGCTTTTTTGTTGTCAAACAAGTATCCAAAAATACAAGGTTATGATTAATATTTTTTTTCTGCTCATACTATTTTCTTCGCTTTTAGGTCGGATTAAATTTCCGGGAATAAATATTGGTATTCATTATTTATTAATCCCTGCATTTAGTTTTGGTCTAATTAGTTTATTTTTAAATTTGATCCCAGAAATTTTAAAAAAACATAAACCTATTTTAATATCTATAAGTCTACTATATTTATGGATGTGGGTATCCTCATTAACTAGCTCATTTCCGAGTACTGCTATTAATTATACTATCAAATACACTACTTATTTCATAGTATTTTTTGCTTTCTTAGTGCTAACTTTTGAAAACGTTAAAACTTCATCTTTAACATTTTACTATCGTTGCATATTATATTTGTTACAAATGATTGCGATTTTTGGTTTTTTAGAAGCTTTATTTCCTAATCATTGGATTTTTGAGTTATTAAAATTTCCAAGTTATTATCCTCAAATTGGTTCAATAATGCAAAATCCTAATCAATTTGGGGTAATAGTTTCCATTGGATTATGTTTAAGCTTAATTTTAGAAAAGCAGAAAAATATATCTAAATTTGAATTATATATCAGTGGATTTATTTTTCTTATTTCCCTAGCTTTGTCTGCCAGTAGAAATGCTTGGCTAGTTTTTATCTTTGGGATGTTTATTTTATTAATATATAAAGTTATTAGTATTAGAAAAATGATTTTTATCATAAGCCTATGGCTTTTATGCATTATATCGATACCAGTATCCACATATAGAATTGGTTTGGGAAATAGTAAAATCTTTCCCTTAATTAATTTATTTTTAACCGATCACAGCGACATAGTACTTCCTAGCCCTGTAGGTACAGCCTTGTCAAGGTTTGCGCTTTGGCAAGCAGCTATTATTGAAACTATTAAAAGACCAATAACAGGTATAGGTGTAGGAGTTTTTGCAGAACATATAGGAGTAAAAGTTTTTGGAGTTAAAGGTTATCACGCACATAATATATTTTTAAATGTGTTAGTAGAACAAGGAATTATAGGATTATTCCTATTTACAAGCTTTTTAGCACAAATAGCTTTTAAAGCTAAATATGCTAATCCGGTGAATGTCATTCCGATTATTATGTTTTTAGCATCTCAAATGCCAGATGTTTTTGTTGAAGACTATACTTTTACAACTATTGAGTTTTATTTTCTGGCAGCTGCTATGAATTTTAAAAAAGATTTTGTCATTGAATCAAAACCTGAAATTATTTACTAGTTATTTATGGGGTTTAGCACTGATTGGACTCAGATATTAAATTTTCACTGTTACGCAAGGAATATAAACATCTGACTGACGAAGAATGGGAAGCACATGTAGATTTGACATATCACTGTATCAATGAAATGTTTAAATGCAATACAAGAGCGACACAAAACATGAAATTAGACTTAATACCTAATGAATGAGGCTATAAGGGAATAAAGAATTAAAGAAAGGCGGTTTCAAGCGTGGCAAACAGTTAGGAAGCAAAACTGTTTAAGCTACAGTTTTAGACCTTGTGACAACTTATGAGCCGAATTACAGCGTATTTCAGATAAATTAAGTAATGGGGAAGGGCACAAACAACATGTTGTGCCCTTACGATTATTCTGTGCCTCAGCAACTGGCAATCTGCTGTATGTCCATGCAGGGCAACTTCCTTACCATTTGCAAAAACTGGTACTGGTCTGGTCAGCCATGCGTCACTTTGCTGCCGAATTGCGATCGCTTGGTTTCCCAGTAACATACGCTCAAAGCCAAGATTTCAATACACCTTTACTTCAATGGATTGAACAATACCAAATTACCGAACTGCGGGTGATGACTCCCACAGATCGCCCTTTTGCTACATTAATTCAAAAGTTAAACTTGACAATTCAAGTCACTTTTACACCAAATAACCGTTTTATCTGGAGTGATCAGGAGTTCATTGAATGGGCCAGTGGACGCAAACGCCTAATCATGGAGGACTTTTACCGCCAGGGACGAAAGCGGTTCAACATTCTAATGTCCGGCAACCAACCTGTTGGTGGTCGATGGAACTTTGACTTACAATCCTCGTGAGCGCACCACTGAAAATGCTTGTCCTTTCAACTTTTTTTATTGGGACTTCCTGGCTCGTCATTACGACTTGTTAAAAGAGCAGCCACGTATGACTCAAATACTGCGTAACTTGGAGCGCCTCTCTCCATCGGAACTTCAAAAAATCCGCTCTCTGGCTTCTAATTGGCACACCACACAAGCAGCAACCGTTGGACAAGGAAATGCCCAGTAGCCTGATGCTGCGGTTCTCCAGCAAGCGTGGACTCAAACTGTGCTTTGGCTATCTCAACTCAAAAATCGTAGAGAGTTGACTATTGATAATTTTTTAACAGTACTGTCTGTTTGCCCCATCTCCTCAATATCCACAATATGAATATCGACCGATTGCAAGAACTTAAGCAAAAACTGACGAATGACGCAGACTTGTCCGATATCTGGCTATTTTATATGGATCATTTTGCGGATCTGCCGGAATTCACTGACATGGGTGAGCCTGCCTATAATGAATATCTAGATGCTGTCCTCCAAAAAACTTGTCAGCAGATGTTTGATTGGGCAATAAAGATTAGTGACTTTTTGCTAATCTACATCGCTCCATATCATTTATTTCATGGAGCTTTCTTTCTTGAAGGGCGTATTGGGGGTGTGATTTATTTCGAGGATATAAAAATTGGGTTAATTGCAGTGTCGGCAGATTATCCCCCTACCGATGCAGTTAAGTATTCACGTTTTACTGAGATGATTCAACTGTCTGCTCCTAATGGCAATGACCGCAATTGAAATTCACTCTTTAATGTACAGTTAAGGGAATTCCGTTATCTTTGGGTTTTAAATTAAGAATAAATGGAACAGCTTTCAACATCCAATCAGACACGGGTGTATAATTAGCAGCTTCTTCTCCAAAGCTAATAGAAAGCATATCTGTATGAATAATCCCTGGATTGAGGGGTATAGCTGCCATACCAGTTGGCAATTCTTGTGCCAAAGAACGAGTTAATCCTTCTATTGCCCACTTAGAAGCACAGTATGGTGCAACTTGGGCTGAAGTCGAACGTCCCCAGCCAGAACTAAAGTTAACAATAATACCCCGTCTCTTTTTCACCATTGCTGGTACGAAATGGCGAATTATATTCGCTACTCCTTTTATATTGATATCTATTAAATCAGAAAACTCTTCAGATGGTATTTCCCATAAAGGTGCTGGGTAATTGGTAATCGCCGCATTATTAATTACTATATCTGGCGGTTCATATTTTTGAAGTACGTCTTGGGCCCATTTTTTTACAAGTTGTTCATTTGCTACATCTACAGATGTGAAATAATTGGGCGCACTAAAGTTTTGGCGTATTTTATCGATTGCATCTGATGAACGGGCGCAACCAATAACAGTATGTCCCTGTTGAATAAAACCCTCGGTCATCGCATAACCTAGACCTTTACTTATGCCTGTAATTAAGATGAGCTTACTCATATTTGTCTGCTATTCCTGTTCTGAATCAATAATTCGTGGGAAAAAATAACCACTACCTCTTGCTGTGATAATGAATTCTGGGTCGTTAGGGTCGGATTCTACCTTTGTCCGCAACCGTGAGATATGCACATCTACCACACGGGTGTCTGTATTCATCTCTGGTACAAAACCCCACAACTGCTGTAATATTTCTAACCGCGAAAAAATCTTTCCTGAATGATTCACTAACAACTCTAATAAGCTAAATTCTATACCTGTTAACCGAATGCGTTGCTCATTTTTATGGACAAGCCGTTTATTGATATCGATTTTGAGATTGCCCAGATGGATTATTCCAGAGTTAGGAATAGTATTGATGTTGGTTTTGTGTGAGCGCCGTTTTAGTACGCAGGCAATTCGAGCTTCTAGTTCTTTGGGTGAGAAAGGTTTCGTCATGTAGTCATCAGCACCGGTTGAGTCGATGGGGGATATTATTCCCCGCACCTCTCAGTTAAATCTGGGCGTGCGACTTTCACCGCACCCAGCTTCCGATGTTCTCAGCTTGCGCTTTTGCTCATGTGTTTGTAATCGTGGCAACTCTCATGAATTGCT
>JBGTMK010000601.1:0-7259 GCA_041743605.1 Nostoc sp. | reverse complement strand
GACTCACTCAAATACACTTCGGCAAAATTTAATTGGTGTATCTCAAATATTCATAAGATTAAAGACTGGAATTCATGTTACGAAGTAATGGAAGTCTGTAATTATGCCAATCTGCCAACTAAATATCGCCGACGTTTTTCTCTAATAAATCGTTTCCTGATGTTATTTCCTCCTCTGTGCGATTCGTCTCGTTTGGCATTAGTTAAATTAGGTTAAATCTCAGAAATTAAGGTATATATAATGTTTCTATTTGGCATTGAGCATGAAGTCGCTTTCTTGAATAAAGAAGGAAATTTTGCTGATTTTTCCCACACCAAATTTGCTGATTTCAATCAAATTATTGAAAAGCTACCTACATACCCTAGCGACTATCCTCAACTGCGGGTTGGGGATGCGGGTATTAAGATGAAAAGATGGTACATTGAGGGATTTGAAAGATTTGCAGATTCCGATGAAGTGATAGATTGTCATGTTAAAGGTATTGAAATTAGAACAACTATACATTCTAATATTCAAGGCGCGATTACTGAATTATCAGAAAGTTTTCACTTGCTACGTGAGGTTGCCGCTAGCTTTGGGTTATCGCCAGTTTTGGTCAGTTTTAATCCCTATAATCCAGGTTTTGAGCCTCAGCCCCCATTAAACGATTATGAAATCAAACAGCTAGAGGCTTATCCTGACGAACAAACTGCTAATATTCACATGGTGTCTTATGGGCCAGATTTAAATATCTCAGTGGCAGACTTATCTACTGAAGATGTAATTGATATTGGCAAAAAGTTAACCTATTACAGTCCCTATATTGTCCCTTTTAGTTATAGTTCCCCTTTTTATAAAGGAGGCTTATGGGATGGATTATCGGTACGAACGTTTATCAGAACTGGAAAAAGACCAGCAGCCCTGGTTTTTATTCAGGAACAGGACCAACTGATTAATAGCATACCTTCCTTGACAAAAATCGCCCGCATACCGGCTGAAGTGGGACGCATTGAATTTAAAGCTTGTGATAGTTGTGATGATTTTTCTATCTATGCAGCTTTACTGACATTATTGAAAGGTTTGGTGTTAGATAAAACCTTGCTGGGTAGAGCAACTGTACCCAATGCAATGTTACACCAACTTTCTGCAAAAGAAGGGTTTGACAACGAGGATATTTTTAGGAATGCGACAAAAGTCTTGCAAGCAGCCGAAGTTGCTTTAGGAGATGACCCAGATGTTCATTATTTAACACCACTCAAAGTGCTGCTGACGAAGCGAAAAACAAGATCCCATGAATTAATACAGATGTTCTATCGGGTAAATTCAATAGAAGAGGTAATAAGGCAGACTTATCAACTTTAAAGGAAAGATTTATTTTTCCTCTTAAAAAGAGGAGTTAGGGGGCAGCTTTATACAACTTGATACTTTACAAATATCCTCTAAGGTGCATGGTGCTTAAATTGGTTTAATTGGATAAAGTCGAGTTAAATGAATATAAATAGTAGAGTTATTAACTTGCCAAAACGATATTAAGTCGATATACCTAGAGACTGATTTTATTGCAAATACAGATGTAGGAAACTTCATTCTAGAGATTGATGCAAGCATTAGCGTTTTCAATGTAGAAGTATAAATAGGGAACCTGGAAAGAAGAGTGTCAATGTAAAATGTAACAATTTTGCTAAAGAATTGAGATAGTAATTACTTATTATCTCTTCTTAATTCGATGCAGAAATACAAAGACAATTTCTTCGTCAGGTTCGATTGTCAAGAACTTCTAGATTGGAGAGTAGCTTGCTAACTTTATTATTGCTCAACTTTCGCAAATGCCAAGTAAAGTTATAATTTTTGCTCTTTTATTAGAAGTTCTGCGTTGTTAAAGCTGTTATCGAGGATTTCAAATGAAGATTGTTGCTTCTGTTCTATCTGTGTTACGTCCAGTTCGTTTGATAGTAGTGGCTTTTACTTGTGCCTTACTATTATTATCTAATGCTTTTCCTGCTTTTGCAATGGATAGCTACCAAAGTAATCCCACCGAAGGTACTACACAATTGCTTGATATTCAGCGCAAAACTGATGAAGCCGCTAAAGAATCACCACAAGGATTGAAAAAGGTTCAAAAGGAGTCAAACCAAGGACTCAATGAAGTTCAAGGAGCTGCTGATATTGACAAGCAGAAGCGTCCTGAAAATTCACAGGGTGCAACCTCTGTGGAAGAGAATGTAAAGAATTTGTTGGAAAAAGTTACAGGTAAATAATAGAGCTAATACTTGGTAATTTTTCGGTAGTAATGGGTGATTGTGTAAAAGCAGTGACCCATTACTACTTAGTAATCTGACGCTGATAACTTTAAATTAAATATAAATAATCAATATCATCGGCAATTTTTATGAAGTCGGAGCTATGTAGATTGAAATTGTCGCAAATCAAATAGGATTGCGATAATTATTAAAATATTAGCTGAACAAGACTACCTATTAAGACATAGGTATAACTATGTAATGTGATAATTAATCTCAACTCATAATGTTTCCTTTGGTTGATGTGGAATCTATCTGAAATTTGGGAAATTAATAAATAAGTTTGCTTACGGATAGAAAATAATGCGTGCGATAAACATTGGTTTGACCGAAGAACAGCGTCAAGGTGTAATTAATCTGTTGAATCAAGATTTGGCAGATGCCTATTTACTGTTGGTGAAAACCAAAAAATACCATTGGGATGTCGTCGGCCCTCAGTTCCGCTCTTTGCACCAGCTTTGGGAAGAACATTATCAAAAGCTGACTCTAAATATTGATGCCTTGGCAGAACGGGTTCGTACTTTGGGCGGTTATCCAGTTGGTACATTAGAAGGATTTCTCAAGCTTGCTACCCTGAAGGAACATGGTGGTAATGTTCCTACTGCAACGAAGATGGTAGCTAACCTAGTGCATGATCATGAGCAGGTTATTCGTAACTTAAGAGATCATGTAGATCAGTCTGGTGAAGAGTTTCACGATCAGGGAACTGCTGACTTTTTAACTGGACTGCTGGAAGAACATGAGCAAATAGCTTGGATGCTGCGTTCATTTATTGAAGGGGAAGCACTAGATCCAGATGGTAAACAGCCAGCAGCAACGGGTAAGACTCCTGTAGGTGTGTAGCTCATAAGGTTTTTTAAGACCCTACTTTCATCATCTCCCTCACAGTCTGAGAGTCTTTGATAAGAGGCAGGGGGGGAAAGGTATAAACCTTGCCCCCTCTCTCTAGTTTGGTAACATAATTTTGTTTATTCCCACCGACTTAGTTATTCACTGCAAAAACAACATAATACAAGGAGTATTTAAGTGCCAGAACTATATAAAGCAGAACGTACTATATCTGCTGTATTCAAAGATCAAAAGCAAATTGATGATGTAATTAGACGTTTAATAGACAGGGGTGTACCTAGAGATCATATTTCGGTCATGGGCAGAAACTTCCAATCGGAAACCAGAATCGCTGGCTTTATTAGTAAAAAAGATGTGATTCTGGGTGGTTTGAGGACAGGGGCAGTTTTTGGTTCCCTGTTTGGTTCTTTTCTTAGTTTGCTCACGGGTGTGGGCGTACTGTTTATTCCCTTTGTTGGCCCAATCGTGGCAGCAGGGCCTATTGGTGCAGTGCTACTAGGGGCTGCCAGCGGAGCGATCGCAGGTAGTGCAGGTGCCGGTTTAGTATCGGTTCTAACTACTTTGGGGATGCCTGAAGATAAAGCAGCTATTTACCAAACCCGCCTACAAGCTGGTGAATTTTTTGTGATGGCGGAAGTTCCGAGCGATCGCACTGGCGAATTTCAATTGCTGCTCGAAAGTGCTGGTGCAGAAGAAATTACCACGATTGAAAAAACTCTGGCTCGTTCTTGTTCTGGACAGTGCAATAGTCCAGCAGATTTGTCTCCTGAAGTTCGCGCTCATCTTTCTGATGAAGCCCAGAGTACATTCATTGAGCGCTATAACGCTGCCCTCAATGAGAAAAGTGACGAGTTTACAGCTGAACAAGCTGCTTGGGAGACTATTCACCAACAATATGATGAAGATGAGAATGGTGTTTGGTCTAAAGCTAAGGTCAAAGCTTAACACTCTCCTGGCTCAATTATCAAGAAAGGCAGTTATTGCTCAGGGCAGGATAGCGCAGCGGTAGCGAGTCCGCGTACTCTTAGGTAAAACCTCCTGCTTCCTGCCTCCTTCAATACATTTTCATAGAGAATTGGTTTTAGCAGTGAGATTTACTAAATTATCTAACTCTTGCTGCATCTGACTAACAACTAATTCATAACATTCATTGACATAATGGCGATCGCTAGCGGCTTCCCGACCGTAGTTTTTAAATACAATTGGTGGGCAAACCCGTGTGTACATAGGCACTGGTAATGGAATATTGGGTAATGGCCCAATCGCTAATCCCCAAGGTAGCCCGAGATAAATAGGAAAAACTTCAGGATCAATTCCTAACAGCCAAGGCATTCCCCACTCGTGGAGTTGCTGCACAAATTTGTAGCAGTCAGCAATTACAATCAGCGTATCGTGAGCACCCCAAGAAATCACAGGCACTATCGGCACATTTTCCCGTAATGCTAACTTGATAAATCCTTGCCGCCCTGCAAAGTAAATTTTGTTACGTAAATAACATGGTCGGAAGACATCCTCTGCTCCACCTGGATAAACTAGTACACTAGCTCCAGAATGCAAAGCAGCGTAAGCCATTTTCGGATGGGCGATGATTGCTCCAGCCTTGGCGGCCAGTTGCGCTAGTGGTGGACTAACCTGCCAAGCTTTAGGATGCATCAAACCATAAACAGGTTGCTCTACACCAAATCGTCGAAACCAGTCGTACATCACCATTGCCATATCTGGGGCAGCGAGTCCCCCGTTGTGCGAACCAACAAATAGGACTTTATTTTGCAGTGGAATATTATCCCAGCCACTAGTTTGAACTCGGAAATAGTAGTGATATAAAAAGCCAAACAGAGGCATCAGAGATTCTATGAACTTTGGATCTCGCTCATCCAAAGACCAGCCAGGTTTTTTGTTTAATAAATGTTGCTTTTTTGACATCGATGCATTTTAACAGGATTGGCAAAGGTCAAACAATCTTTTGTTACGTATAACTAGGTTCGCTTCCTATTTATTTTTACATATAGCAATCAAATTTTATTTTTGAAAAAACGTAAGTATATGTAGGGTATATTGTGTCTACGGTGTAACAACTCCCTACGTGCATTTCAAGAATCAAATATCAGTCCCATCGTTTATACCAATTCGTAATTCGTAGTGACGCTCTCTACGAACGCGAACAGCGTGTCGAAGACAGACGCTAAAAGCATAGCTTGCTTCTCTGTAAGAGTAGGCGGACTCGCTACCGCTACAACGTAATTAAGAAAGTCTTACTTAGTCTGGGTTTCAGGGTTTATATCTGTTTCCTTATTTTCGTGAAATGGTATTAGGTTGTTTCCTGCCTACCCGCTTAATATCAAAAAGCTCATTGCAGACTTCGCTTGGCTATGATATATCGAATTCTTGGTGTTGAAATTCTCAGAGAATATCTGCAAGAACAGTTTTAGCGGTTAAGAGGATGTTTGGCAAGTGGTAAACATTTTGCGATCGCTTACCATCTGCCATAGCCAATCGTAAATTGTTATGCTATATTAAGCGTAGTCGTTATGAGTTCATATATTTTCATGACTAACCCAACTGTAGAAAACTTGGTAATTATCGGTTCTGGTCCAGCAGGGTACACAGCCGCCATCTATGCTGGACGCGCTAACCTGAAACCCGTTGTATTTGAAGGTTTTCAAGCCGGGGGATTACCTGGTGGGCAACTAATGACAACGACGGAAGTGGAAAATTTTCCGGGATTTCCCAAAGGAATTACCGGGCCCGAACTGATGGATCAGATGAAGGTTCAGGCGGAGCGCTGGGGGGCTGAACTCTATACTGAAGATGTTATATCAGTTGACTTGAGTCAGCGTCCATTTACAGTGCGATCGCAAGAAAGGGAAATAAAAACTAACAGCATCGTCATTGCTACTGGTGCAACTGCAAAACGTTTGGGTTTACCTAACGAACACGAATTTTGGAGTCGGGGTATCTCCGCTTGTGCGATTTGCGATGGTGCAACACCAATTTTCCACGGTGCAGAATTGGCTGTAATTGGTGCTGGCGACTCGGCGGCGGAAGAGTCAATTTACCTCACCAAATATGGTTCTAAGGTGAATATGTTAGTACGCACCGATAAGATGCGGGCTTCCAAAGCCATGCAAGACAGGGTTTTGAGCAACCCCAAAATCCAAGTGCATTGGAACACAGAAGCCGTGGATATCTTCGGTAGCGATCGCATGGAAGGGGTGAAAGTCCGCAATACTAAAACTGGTGAAGAGAGCAAACTGCACGCTAAGGGTTTATTCTACGCCGTTGGTCACAGTCCCAATACCTCTTTATTTAAAGGGCAATTAGAACTGGATGAGGTGGGTTACGTTGTCACCAAGCACGGTACTGTAGAAACCAGTGTAGAAGGGGTTTTTGCCGCTGGCGACGTGCAAGATCATGAGTTTAGGCAAGCAATTACGGCTGCGGGTACTGGCTGTATGGCAGCGATGTTGGCAGAACGTTGGTTGTCATCCAGTGGTTTAATTCAAGAATTCCATCAACAGCTAGAAACAGCGGTTAATGAATTAGAACATCAGCCAGCCAAAAAGACCGAAGCTGAGGAAGAAGCTGGATTTAATTTGAATGGGACGCGCCATGAGGGAGGTTTTGCTTTACGGAAATTATTCCATGAAAGCGATCGCTTACTCCTTGTTAAATACGTCTCTCCTGGTTGCGGCCCTTGCCATACCCTCAAGCCAATTTTAAATAAAGTGGTGGATGAATTTGACAGCAAAATTCACTTTGTGGAAATTGACATCGACAAAGATCGAGATATTGCTGAAAATGCTGGTGTGACAGGAACGCCAACCGTTCAATTGTTCAAAAATAAGGAACTGGTGAAGGAAGTTAAAGGTGTGAAGCAAAAGACCGAGTACCGCCAGTTGATTGAAAGTAATCTTTGAGATAGTGGGTATTGGAGCTTATACCGATTACCTTCCATAGAACAAGGGGCGTTAAGCCCCTTGTCTCACCAGGCTGATTTTGTGCAGTTTCACAAAGAATTGGTATTAGTACAAGATTTGGTAAGGTAACGTTATAAGATGAAATTTATAGCTTGTTGAGGCTACATACTCACCCCCCGACATCGCAAACTAACCTGTTAAATAAAGATACAGA
>JBGTMK010000600.1:0-3204 GCA_041743605.1 Nostoc sp. | reverse complement strand
GAATAGTTTATTTTCTGGAAGTCCCTAATAGCTCCTTGAAAAACCTCTTCTGTGTATTTCAATAATAATTCTGGAGATATACATTGGCTATTTTTAAAATTTTGATATGAAGAAGGAAGGCTTAAGTGAGTTTCGCCCTTTTCTTTAAAAAAATCAATCTCTACTCTAAGTTGATTAATACAATGTTGAATCATTGGCGAAAATTGTGAGTTTCTAATTTGAGTTAATAATCCTTCAATTTCGTTGATAGGTATCGGTATGTAGTATGAATAATTTCGTCTAGTAGTTAAGTGCAATGCAGCATACCATGCAGCTTCTAATGAAAGTAATCCTGGGTTAACTGGAATTTTTCGCTGTTTTAATAATTCCGATATAGAATTGCTAATTAGATTTAAAGTCCATTGCCAAGCCCAAGATGTTTGAGGGTTGAATGGACTGCGCTGAAAATAATTCCATCTATCGGCAAAAAGCTGTTCAGCGATTTGTGTTCCATCCTTATTTTTATCTGCAAAAAGTTCTTCTATTTCAGGTGTAAATTCGACAACATCATCTACATCACAATTGCCAAAGTACCAGCCAGTTTGGATATAATCCATATATCCACAAGGTTCTTTAGTTCTATAGTCAGTTATTAATAAATTGACAATCCGAATCCCTAATGTGGGTATAGTTCCATCTTTTTGTAAATGAAAAACTAAATTAGCTAATTGTCCAATGCTTTCTATCCATGCTTGAATTGCATTTCTTAGTTGCCATCCCAGGTCAACTGCGGGTATTAGTAATACATTGTCAGTAAATTTCCAATCCAGTAATTTCAATTTTAAAATATCCAAAATACAGCAAGGGTTACTTACAGTAACTTTGATTAATTTCACTAAGATATATTTTTGAATATCATTGTCTTTTTCTAATTCAACTAATTTATCCTGTAAAAATTCTCTAATTAGTTCATGAAGTTTATATTTATCATCCTGCTCTTCTTGAATTAGATGTAGATATAAGAGTTCATCATCTCTAATATCTTCTAATTCTTCTGAATCTTTCTCTTTAAAGAACTGTTCTATTATGTGCCAAGGAATTGCTACTAAATCGAATATACTTAAAAAACAAGCTAATTCTTGAGCTTCAGAAGTTAACTCTTGCCAACTTAAATCAAAAGCAGATGCTACTCCCAGATGAGCAGTCATGTCTGACTCTAAATTTGGTTTCCTTAAGGCTTTTTGCTCTAACCCTTTTTCATGTAGTAAACGCAGCATCTCAGCTAAAGACAAACTTTTTTTCCGAGTTAAATAGCGACCGATTAATTCTAAGCCTAATGGTAAATAACCTAATTCTTTACACAAAGCTTGAGCGTATTTAAATTCTGCTCGAATACGTTCTTTGTAGATTAGTGACTCTAGTAAGGCTAGTGCTGTATCTAAAGTAAGGACATTTAACTCTAATCTTTCTGAAGGTGTTAGGAGTTTGTTTCTTGTCGTCAACAAAACTCGAAATTGAGAAGCTAAAGGTGGTAAATATTGTTGGATTTGTTTATAATCCTTAACATCATCAAATATTACTAGAACATTTCCTTTGTGCTGCCAATGCTGCCAATACCAACGTACCTTTTGCAGATCGTTCATATTATTAGGTGGGTTTAATCCTACTTGCCTCGCTAAGTCTATTATTTGGTTTGGAATATCTTGGTATTGTGGATTAAACCAACAAATTCCACCGGGATAAGTTTCTTGATGGTTTTGGGCATATTGAATTGCTAATTCAGTCTTACCTATCCCCCCCATGCCTGTGATAGCACAAATCTTCACAGAATGTGTCCCTTGTAACAACTGGTGAAGAATTGACATTTCTTCTTCACGTCCTACAAATTTTGCTGCACCTCTGTAGGGTATATTTTGGATGATACTTAATGGCTTAGGAGATTCCGCTTGATTGATAGTGAGTTCTTGAGTAATATCTCCGAAGACGTTAATGTTACCACCTACCTGAGCAGCGTCAAGGATACTTTGCTTTATTTGCTCTAATTTATGTGTATTTTCGTCAGGTTGCACATTGTCACCAATGTTATTTTATATTTTTTATATAATATCAATATTGCTTCTGTTTCGTGGTTCAAATATCAGAATATATAATCTTGAGAATCTGGCACTACTACATAAAGTTCAGGTTTGTTATAAAAAACTAATTTTTACATATAAAAGCTTCTGATATGGTTGAAAGTTGTGAAAATCTTGACAATATTCGCTCTACTATAACTGCCATAAATCCTAGTTAACTGAATTTCAACAAATGACAAAAGAAAATCATCCTAACATTCAACAAAGTATCTTCGGTGGCAATACACAAGTTGGCGGTAGCATAACGGTTGGAAACATTACACAAAACCATTACCATAGCACAACAACCTCAACCGAAAACCATCCTTCAAAACGTACAATATTAATTGTTGCATCCAGCCCCACCAATGAAGCTAGATTACGCTTAGATAAAGAAGTAAGGGAAATTGACGAGGGTTTACGAAGGTCGCAGCATAGAGAACAATTTACTTTACAGCAACGTTGGGCGGTTCGTCCTGATGATTTACGTCGCGCTATGTTAGATTTTAACCCTCAAATTATTCATTTTTGTGGGCATGGTTCAGGAGATGATGGATTAGTTTTAGAAAATGATGCAGGTTTAGCACAACTTGTCTCTACTGAAGCTTTAGTAAATTTATTTAAACGATTTGCTAAACGAGGGCTAGAATGTGTTGTTCTTAATGCTTGCTACTCAGAAATTCAGGCTGATGCGATCGCTGAACATATTGATTGTGTAGTCGGTATGAGTAGTGCAGTAGGAGATGATGCAGCAATTAAGTTTGCGCTTGGTTTTTATGATGAACTAGGGGCAGGTTGGTCTTATGAAGATGCTTATCACGGAGGCTGTGATGCGATCGCCCTACAAGGAATATCAGAAGAACATACCCCAGTATTTAAAAACCTAAAAAAAAAGCCCAGCCAAAAACAGTAAATCCAGTTGATACGTTGGTTCAGCAGGTGCGATCGCGCATCCACGACGATATTCAACGCTTACACGGTACGATGCCGCTTTGGGGTGTAGCTCATTGGGTTCCTTTAGGCGACTTGTTTGTTGATGTAAATATATTAGAGCAAGTCACTAGTAGCCGCCGAGCAGAACTAAATGATTTATGGCAAGACTTTAAACAAG
>JBGTMK010000599.1:0-4027 GCA_041743605.1 Nostoc sp. | reverse complement strand
AACGGACTATCTTATGTTCTTTAGGAGCGAGTGCAGTTATGTGTCTGTCTGCTCCTTTTTTCTTAAACACTGACCGAATAACAACCGGGATGCTACTTGGTGCTGGAACAGTGAGTGCTGGCTTATTTGGGGTATCCGCCCAAATCAGCGAAAGTAAGGAAAAAGTTTATCAGTCTTTGCTAGAAGCTGACCTGAAATCACTTAAACAGCATTTACAAGGTGAGGCTGTTTATGATTATGTGACTACAGCGATCGCAGCTAAACGGCGAGTTGCTGACTATGTGAATCGGCTACCAGTGCAAGAGCGCCCCCGGTGGATTGCTGAATATCAATTGCAAGGTCTGGTTACACTCCCAGAACCACCAGCACAACAATCACTTTCACCGACTGGTATTCCCAATCCCGATATTGCTGACATTGATGAAGAGTCGGTGCAGTCCGTGATTAATCCGGGTGCGATGAAAATTCTGCAAGCGATCGCTGTTAATTATCCTGAGTACATCAGAATTGATAGTGCTTGGATTGATGAACTGTGTAATGCTGCATCTAATCAAGATATGACTCTTCGCAGTAATCACCATTTTTACCTTTCTGGTGGCACACAATCTGGGAAGTCCACGCTGGCAGGCGTGATTATTAATAAAATTGCTGCAAAATCTCAAAGTCCGGCAATTGTCATTGGTAGTGATCCAAAAGATGAAGTTACCAGATGGCTGTGCAAGTTCAGCCGTAAGTTTGACGGCATGAAAGCCTTAAGAGATTGGATTACTTTCGCCACTAACATGATTGACCAACAAAAAGCTAGGGTTGCAAAAGTTGGTGGTGAATGTCAGGGTGTTCCCGAATTATTTCTTGCTCAGGATGAGGTTGATAGTGTTTATGGTGGTGGCAAGGGACTTCCGGGAATGGTTGATGCTGATACTGCCAAAGACTTGCAAGGTTTTTGGAACTATATCATCAAATTCACTGCTGGACTTAAAGGACATGGGGTGTTTATGGGCCAGTCCCCGCTCTCTGGAGAAACCGGATTTAGCCGCCCGTCCTTAAAGAACGTCTGTTTTATTGCCACAGGGCAAACATCCTCTTATATTCTTGACCATCCCCAAGATTTTGTAAATGTCAAAAAAGAGATTTTGGAGATGTTACGCCAAGCTTGCGAACTACTAGATAAAGCTGGTGTACGTTATGCCTTAGTAATTCCCACTCGGTCTAATCCCTTCGTTGCCCTAATCCCGGAATTTGATATCAAAGGTCTGGAACAAAAACAGGATTCCAAACCGAATGCTGACACTGTTAATAGTTCTAAAAATAATCAGCAATCCTCACAGCAGCAGGTTGACTGGTATCAAGAAATTAGAAAATGGGCAACAGAATTAGGGAGAAAACCGCATTTTCAGGAAATCAAACAGAAGTGGCACGAATTAACGGGGCAAGAGTTAAACGAAAAAGGGGTGACTCTATTACTAGAAAATCTCGGCTACACAGACGATTAAACTGGAATGCTCGATATGGTAATCCCAAAGAGTACAGAAAACAAGTAGCGATCGCTCACCGAAAAACTCACAATTATTGTGTAGTCTGTCTGACTAAAAAAAGTGAAGAGATTCATCACGCTTACTATGGGAATGACGTTATTGGAGTATCAACATTTCCTACATGCTACCGTTGTCATAATGAAATTTGTCATAGTCCAATTAACTGGATAAAAAGCCGTACTAACCCAGTTTGGGGCAATCGTAATACTGACGAATTTATTACAAGATTGAGGCTGGGATATCAATTACTTTATGGAGGTGTTATTTGGTGATTAAGCTATTAATAAAGTATGCGCCTGACTCCGTTGTGGATGCTGTAAATGATATTTCTTTAGCAGAACTGGACAAGCGAGGTTTAATAGTCTGGACAGACGCACCGCCACTAGAGCCAGAAGCTGAAAACTCAGCATTTAATTTGGCTTCTCGTTTCACGGAAGTAACGCCTGATAATCTGCTAGAAGTTTTCATGACTATTGCTCAAATATACACAAACTACGGCGATTGTTTAGCCTTGAGATACTTGATGGAATTATCGGCAGAATACTTTGGATTGATCGGAGTTGAATAAAATGTATAACGAATACGACAATTTGAGTTGTGAAGAACAATTACACTTAACCGAATCCCTTGTCAGACAGCGACACAATCAGCAGATGTTCTTGCGCCGAAATGCTCAACTTTTGCAGCAGGAGTTAGAGCTTGAAGCTGAATTGTTAGAAGACAGTCCAGAGTTAGCTCAGGTGATTCATTCTCTTAATATGCAGGAGATTCAGAGTAATCAGCGAGGGCTAGAGAATGTTTTATGCTCAGAAGGATTAGGGACAAAAGACCAAAGTGTTTGGAGTAAGTTTTTTCCGGGATTGGGTGGATGATTTGTTTTGCGTAAGTCCTATTTTTATAGGAGCTGAACAGCTTAATGTTGTAGATGGTGTAGGATTCAAATCACTACACCATCTGTGCGCTAATACACTAAGTATGTTTTGTCAATCTACTTTCAGCAAACCGTTAAAAAGCCTTTAACAGGTGTGGAATTGTTTGTTTTCTGAAAAAATGCCGTTACCTTAACAGGTTTAAACAACAGCCAGTAGTGCGTAAATTTTGTGACAATTCGCTTTAAAAATCCTTTCCACTCAACGCAGACTCATTGACTGCTGCGTGTGAGCAACAAATTGAGTTGAAATTGTTTAGATGAGTAGAGGCTGTTGCTAACATTACAATTGCTGTTATTCAACATTCTGTTTTATCCAGTCAACAAGGAAATGCAGAATTAGCATACATTTACTAGCTGTATTCATGCTGCTTAATGATAAATATTTTCAATGATTAGGATAGAGAATATACTTACAAAGTTTTGGAAATGCCTTCTATTTCAACTTCTCAGCGTATCACTCGTCTTAACTTCATCCTCAAAACCCGGATCTTAACTTGGATATTTAAACCAGAATAGTTATTCTGCATATTAATGATTTCTTTTAATTAATGACAACTGCATTTAGTTAAGCAAAAATAAAACATAACTATATCTATCCAAGTTCTATCTTGAATGGGCACAGCTATCTACTACCATTGTATTTTTTGTAATATTTAACATGAAGAAGTTATTATCTATTCCATTCTTTTGAAGAATCAATCTTCAGCATTAAGGGATATTACACAAAATGCTTCTTTTTCTATTTTATTAAAGGTAATTAAGTACAATAATGATAGTTAACGATTTCAACATAAGTCAGCATTTTTTATTTGATGCCATCCAATTAGAGTTAGAATTAAGGCCTGATGAAGCTCGAATTTTAGATGAATATTGTCTTCAATCAGGGTTAAATTATAATGAAGCTATTCAGCAGCTTATACAGCAATGTCTTTATTTACAAAAATCTAACTAAGCAGATTTAGTATTTTTCCACTGCTGATTTAATTCCTCTGGCTGACTGTTATGCTGATGGAATTCGTTCAATTGCATTTATTTCTAGAGAACGAATCAATTCCCGAATTACATCAGTTGCAGGTCTTCCGGTCGTTTGACAATATTTTTCCAGATTTTTCGCTTCACTATCAGTTAAATTGATAGTGATTCGTTTTACTGCCCATTTTTTGTTCATAGTTTACTAAATTTTCATCCACTACATATTGGATCAAGCCAATTCCCCAAATCAACTTTTACAGGCAGGCTTTAACAATTTATACTAACCCCATTCTGTCATTCTTGGAAAACAATAATCGAAGTAAGATTCTGAAACTTTGGTTGAGCCAAGCTTTTAACTCTTATTTTCTAACAGTAACTAAAATTTCTTGGGGGGCTACGAAAAGGGCTATGATGCAGATAAAATAAGCCTCATAACTCTCTCCCCTTGTTGATAATACTTTCGCTTATTAGGAGCTAGTGTCGTTAACTCAGCCACCAATTCAT
Organism: Nostoc sp.; assembly: GCA_041743605.1. Taxonomy (GTDB): domain Bacteria; phylum Cyanobacteriota; class Cyanobacteriia; order Cyanobacteriales; family Nostocaceae; genus Nostoc. The sequence goes on along the minus strand of JBGTMK010000599.1, from coordinate 85 downwards.
AAGAATTTTTTATAAAATCGACCCAGTTAGATCCATATAATAATCCAATATAAAAACTGCTATGGCCTCTGCACCAAGTAATAAG
>JBGTMK010000598.1:0-1778 GCA_041743605.1 Nostoc sp. | reverse complement strand
TCAGAAATATTCCTTAACTTTTATATACTTTTTGTAAATTCTCTAAAGCAGACTTTGCTACTATTTCTGCTCTCGCACTAGTTACTTTTTGGTAGCGAAGAGTTGTTTGAATGTTTTCATGTCCCATCAGCGCCCGTAATTCTTCAATTCCCATCAATCCCACCCGCTCAGTGGCAAAGGTATGGCGGAGATCATGCAGCCTAATCCCTTTTAATTTCTGGCTTTGGTCAATTATTTCTCGCCAGTCTGCCGTTACTGCCTCATAACTTACTGGTGTTACAACTTTAGTCGTTGGATGTTGAGCGGTGAATAATGCTGTTGAACCTGGATGACGATAATATTTTATATAGTTTTTTAAAGCAATTTCTGCATCTTCACTATAAAAGCACCAGCGTTTTTTGTTGCCTTTACCCACTACCTGAAATTTACGTTGTTCCTGAAAAATTTGTGCCAGTTCCAGTCCAAGTAATTCTCCAATTCTAGCTCCACTTCGATGCAGCAAGCGGACTATCGTCTCAAGTCTAGCATTAGATTTTTTTAACAAATCATACAAAATATCTAATTCTTGAGACGTGAGGTAGCGTATTATCTCGTCTGTATTGTGTTCTCCCCGTTCTCGATTTGGTTTCCTCAGACTCAGACGGCTAACTGGGTTTGATTGAATATAGCCAGATTCAACAGCAAAATTCAACAGAGCGCTGATTATTGCTTGGTGACGATTATGAGTCGTGTATTTTAGTTCATCTAACCGAGCTAAGTAGTCTTTCAGCAGTTGACGGTCTACTAACTCTATAGGTAAGGAGCCATGCTCTTTCAGCAAAGATAGTAGTGTTAGCTCGTAAGATTTAAGTGTACTAGCAGCTAATCCTTGTCGAGAAAGGAAAGCTGTAGCAACTTGTGCTAATGTAGTTGTCACGTTTCACCTCTTTATCTAATTAAAAATACTGCTATTCATTTAAAATACGTACTTATATAAAATAATTAATTATATACTTTACTACATATTAAAAGCATGGACAATACCCCCAAACCCCAAGAAACGCTGTCCCAGTACGTTAAAAGAATACGCACAAGCCTTTCACTAAGTCAAAATGATTTGGCAATTAAGGCAGGCATTCATCTTCAAAGTTTAGGTAAGATTGAACGAGGCATGACTACCAAGCTCAATAGTAAAAGCCAGCGTGGATTAGCTCGCGCATTGCAGGTTCCATCTGAGTACCTTGATGCAGTCATCCGGGGTGTACCCATGTCTGCAACCGATGTCCTCAAATTTTGCCCCGACTGCTGGAATCCCGGAACAACTCTTGAAGAAATCTGGTTATTGCCGCGATCGCAGTTTTGTTTCTTGTGCGGTACGGCATTACGCAATAATTGTGCTAAATGTAACGAACCTATTACGTCATTGAAGTTTCGGTTTTGTCCTTACTGTGGCTTTCCATATAAAGCTTCTATTAGTTCTGAATCTCAAGTCCAGCCCCTTTAATATTAGTATTATTTACTACTTGTATCTTTCATTATTCAAACTAAACTTTACCGCTTTACTAAACTAAACTGTTTAGTTTGCACTTCATGACAGCTTCGCCAGTTCTACCCCTTGTTGATAGTCTAACAATTTGACAATTGGAAACTGAAACTCTACTTTAGTGCCAAACAACTCGTAACCAAACCGATTTGGTCGCCAGTTTACCTGCTCATCACCTAGAATTGCCAAGGATGCCACCGATCGCTTATATCTATCGTAGATGCGGTAGTTATAGGTAAACATCCTTTCGCTAAAG
>JBGTMK010000597.1:0-3425 GCA_041743605.1 Nostoc sp. | reverse complement strand
CTTTAGCGAAAGGATGTTTACCTATAACTACCGCATCTACGATAGATATAAGCGATCGGTGGCATCCTTGGCAATTCTAGGTGATGAGCAGGTAAACTGGCGACCAAATCGGTTTGGTTACGAGTTGTTTGGCACTAAAGTTGAGTTTCAGTTTCCAATTGTCAAATTGCTAGACTATCAACAACGTCAGTCGGAATTAGAAGCCAGCCGTAACCCTTTGGCGACTGTAGTGATGGCACATTTAGCAGCATTACAAACTCTTAGCGACAGGTTACAACGTAAGCAGCAGAAACTAAGTTTAGTGCGGAGATTATACCAGCAGGGTTTTGAGCGTGAGGATGTTCTAAACTTATTGGCTTTTGTAGACTGGGTATTGACACTCCCCTCAGATTTAGAAGGAGAGTTTCTTTTTGAAGTAGAACAATTGGAGGCAGAGCAACGTATGCAGTATGTTACTTCTTTTGAACGCAGTGGGATTCGGTTAGGACTACTAGAAGGGATTGAATTAGGGTTAAAACTGAGATTTGGGACTGTTGGGTTAAGCCTGTTACCATCCATTTCAACAATTGAAGATGTGGAGCAATTAAGAGCAATTCTTTCAGGGCTAGAAACGGTGAGTACTATTTCCGAATTGTGTCAAATTTATCAATTGCCCACAACCGATACCCAGCAATGAGATTGAGCATCGCCCAATAGACCTATCCTCTCCTTTCTCCATAAGTCCAAAACGAATTTAACGAAAACAAACTATGCCCAAGACTTGGAATATTAAGATAGATAACTATTTTCAAGCCAACCCCAATTGCATCATCGCCACTGCTCATGTAGACTCGTTCCCCACAGACCTACCCCTAGAACCGAACATCCGCGAACCGAACCGTAAAAGCGCGACCTACAGACAAATGTTCGATTCACTGACAACCGAACCCGAAAAATTCTTCTCTCGCCACAGTGGAATCGTTCTGTCAGCGAATATTGCTAAACCTGTCAAGAACAAAACTGAACTAGAGCTAGAAGTCTTAGAAGCTAACGAGGGTGGCAGCGACGGCATTATTAACGGAGGACATACAGTTTTAGATTTTGAGCAAGCTAAAAATTACAACTACAATTTAACCGAAGCCAGGGTAAAAGTTACGATCCACATCGGCTTGACTGAAGAATCAGCCAAAGATATAGCCCTAGCTTCAAATACTACAACGCCAGTAGATTCTCGCTCCAAAGTCAACGCTAGGGGTGATTACAAATTCGTCAAGCAGTACTTAGCACAGTTAGAGAGAGCAGAAGATAGAAAATTCCGCATCGCCTATTACCAAAACCAAAGCGGCGCTCCCAGAAATGCTCAGTGCAATGTCACCCATTTGCTCAAGCTCCTTTACTGCCTCGACAGAAATAAATACAACCCGGACGGCAATAAACGAACCAAACACCCAGTAGGAATGAGTCTTCCAAGTAACATCACAGACGCAGAAAGGGAAAGATTAACCGCTTTACTGCCTCTCTTAACTCATGCTCTGTGGATAGAGCAAAGACTCTACGAAATAATCCAAGACTATATCAGCAACCCTAGAAGAAAAGGTAGCAACGATTTAGCTTCAATAGATATACGTAAAACGACGTTGTTGCCTGACAGCAAATACTCTTTCGGGTTTGGTGCGCCAACTGACCTGGCACTACCGATAATCGCATCATATCGGGTATTTTTGGACAAGGACTATAAATGGATTCTGCCGTTTAACGAATTTGCTGAAGATTTTCTCCAACATTTGTGGAATAACTATTTCCGTAAATACTTAGTGTCAGAGAAAACAGCAGGAAATACAGTCGGTACAAAAATCAGCCGCAATCAAGAGATTTGGGAAAGTTTGTATATCTCGGCGCAGAGTTATCTAAATCAGCACTTGATGAAAATGGTTAACTCCAGTAAGCAAGAAGAAGAATTGAAGGTGACACAAGGTGCAAACAAGAGGGGAAAAAGGAAAAATGATGGCGCAACTACTGTTCTCAAATAGCCCAGCTAATTAACACCCCAATATTTTGGCATTTGTTAGTTTTGCAAGATATCTACTAAGCAATAAAAAACGACCCCGTAACGCTGAGTAGAAAATAAACGCTTGGTAAAGAATGAGACTTGTCCCGATTAATAGCAAATGCAAGTATAGACCGGCCATTGATTTTTATGCAAGCAAATCGCAGTTATGTTAGTATTCAGATGAATCTCGGTTCTAGTGGGGAACAGCCGCTAGAGGAAACGGGGAAAGTCCGGTGTAAATCCGGCGCTGTCCCGCAGCTGTAAACAAGGCTTGCCTTGTGAGTCAGAATGCCCGCCGAAGTTGACTTGTAAATTTTGTACATCTGCGAGGCACAGATAAGTATTTTTATGAAGGTTTATACAACTACTCAGCTTTACGTTCTCATAGTCCCATATATCAAGACGCTACAGATTACGACTTTCTATGAGAGGGTAAGCGGTTAATTTTCGGTACAAATTGTGTCTTGAGATCCAGCGATCGCGATCGCCACTCCAGGATGAGAGTATCACTTGAAATATAGTCACAGCAACAAAAAACTCTTCCCAATCACGCATAGGAATTGCTAAGTTACTAAATTAATACTTCAGTTAATTATCATGCCGAAATTCTATCTTCACCGAACTGGGAAGATTCCTACTGCTATTCATCCTTTTGTTAAACAAACGGCTCTTCCTCAAGGCAAACACAAGCTCAGTCTAGTGCAAGGGAAAATTATTCAAGATGTTGAAAACATTGCAATATCGATGTATCGGATGATTTATATTGCGATTGCCGACCGTGGGCAGTTACGACATCACTTCTCTGATTCAGGACGAGCAGCAATGAGTAAACCGTTGGATCGACTCAAATAGGTGTACAAGATCGTTCAAAAAAATGCCAAGTTTATTATATTCTGTAATTGTTTTTTTTCTGCTATTAGTAATTGGAATTGCGGCTTATTTCCTAACTGCCCGCAAGTATCAATCCTCATCCACAGTTGCCAATTCCTACGATCAATGGACACTTGATGGCATCCTAGAGTTTTATTGGGGAGAACACATTCACCTTGGTCACTACGGTTCACCGCCACGACGAAAAGATTTTCTGGCTGCTAAATCTGACTTTGTACATGAAATGGTTAAATGGGGTGGAATAGAAAAATTACCCCCTGGTGCTACCGTCTTAGATGTTGGCTGTGGTATTGGCGGTAGTAGTCGGATTTTAGCGCGAGATTATGGGTTTGCTGTCACAGGGATTACCATCAGTCCTATTCAGGTGAAACGCGCCCAGGAATTAACACCCTTTGGGCTAAATGCCCAGTTTGCGGTTGATGATGCAATGGCATTGTCGTTTCCAGATGCCAGTTTTGATGTGGTCTGGTCAATCGAAGCAGGCCCCCATATGCCAGATAAAACC
>JBGTMK010000596.1:0-5608 GCA_041743605.1 Nostoc sp. | reverse complement strand
GCAAACTGCTTAATTGATAAGCATTTCCGCTTTTCTTAGTGCCATTCGGTCTTATTCCCATGCTGTTAAACAAACTCACAAAATCTTTGCCAGTCTGTGATTTTATAGCAATCGCCGTTGTTGTGGGTGATGGCTCGACAGTCTACGGTCTGTTCTTCTCGTTTGAGCCACAATTATAAGGTATTTCGACTGATGTGAAACATCCGACTCACATCCGTTTTGCGTTTTCCTCGTTTCACCATAGCGATCGCTTATATCCCCCGAATACGCTTTGCTAAATTCGGGGTACGCATCACGCATGGTAAAAGTCCGATGAACTTGTCACAGGCTATTAAGGTACATATAGCGTTATATATTTCTGTTAGAGTACTTTTTTAGTAAAAAAGTAATTTTTCTATTTTTTTAACTCATATATAAACGTGCTTGCACTCTCAATAGGCAGTATGTAACTTGGCTATTGTGCAGTTTATTAGGACATGAACTGAAATTGAGTTGTATTTGAGTTGAGCTATACCTGTACTAAACTGACATGATTTGTAAATTATTTGGTAATTTACAAACAGTTTTGCAAGGTGCTAGTTTAATCAGGGTAAGCGCATTTCAAACACTACTGACAACAGGGTTTTTTCGCATCATTATGATGGGATAAACAGGCAGCTAAAACCGTCAACATATAATTGTTATCCATCGCAGTTCGATTAGATTTTTGACGATTACTATGCTTGAATGATTGCTCCAAATTCAAAGCGTTAAGTGCAATTCGACGCAAAAGTGATAAATTTCGTGGAGCATGAGCAGTACGGACGCGGCAAGGTCTTCATTGAATGTGACATCAAGGGTCTAATGTAAACCATTTTCAATGCTCCAGTGTAGTCTAGCAAATTATGCCTACTTTTTTGTTATAAGCCCCAAAACCGAAAAATATTGCATACTTAACCCAACTTTTTCCTATTTTTATTATTTTTGTTAAAAATATAATCCTTAAATTTTAAAACCTAGATTTCTCACAAAGAGATAAAAAAGGGGTCAAAAACTGCGAAAATGTATATATAGCAGGTATTTTAGCAGTTGTAAAGCATGACCCAGCTTTAACAAATCGTACAGCAAAACAGTTCAAACTTGAACAGCCAAAATCACCTACAGTCGTAGCTGTGAGAAATCTAGGTAAAAACATCTGACTTTTTCCAATTGTATTATTAAGATTTTCTTTATATCTTGATAAACGTAAAAGCAAAAACTTTTACTGCTAGTAAGGTTATTAAAACATTAAGAGCAAAAATGCTTAGAACAGACAAAGCGTCGGGGTCGAAGATTAAGCATTATTGGGTTTTTTCAACCTCTAATCAGTTTTGTTTACGGTTTGGTAATTGGGGGGGTCGCAAGTCTTATATCCAGATGATGGAGCAAGAAGCCGATGAAGCCACTGAACTAGGACGCATAAGGGTTATCGTGCAAGACAGTAAAACTCTTGCATAAATCTTTTTTTGCCTCACGCAAAAGCGCAAAGACGCAAAGAAAGAAACTTCTCGCTGATTTCCGCATCCTTAATCCCGTCCCGACTCCGGCATTATTGACCTGGGGGCGTTTATCGTGGCTTTCGATATGTCCATGAAATCTTAAAAATGCTTCCAGAAATTCCTGAGCCTATTTTATTAACCCAGATTTTTGCCAAGCTTACTTCTTTAAGACGTATTCATAACGTTTTTACAGGCGTTGAACCCTCTTAATTTGGCAGAGGTATTGATACTGAGAGAGATTTTTTACAACATCTCCGACTTTTCAAACAACCTCTTAGATGCACATTTTAGAATCCCGATACAGCAGGGGTTTTAGAATTTCTGAAAAATGAGCTTCTTTCAGATGAAAGTTTTTTTGATCTATGAAAATTACAAAACAAGAGCAACATATTGTCTTTGAACCTGAAGATTTTGGTAAATTTCAGCAACATATAGATAGGCTAATCTCTCAACCGCACCAAGTTTGTTTAATTGATATGAACAAAGTAGATTTACTAGATAGTTCAGGGTTATTTTACTTAGTAACTAACCTTTCGGCTGTACGCTCCAATGGCTATCGCGTAATAATTTCTAATTTGCAACCGTCTGTCAGAATTATCTTTGAACTGACCCAACTTGATTCAGTATTCGAGATATGTTAGAGCTTTGATCAAGCTGGATTATAGAAATATTTTTCCAAATCAAATCTGATTTTTCAGTGCTTATGCAAGCAAAACTACCTATTTAGTTAAAGTTATTCTTCCTCATATAACTTAACTAAAAAGTAGGATAAATGGATTTTATCTACATACTGATCAGCAGGAACTCATAATCATGCTTCAACCAATTGATTTTCAACCAGATTACTCTTTTATTCCTAATACTTTTTTTGAACCAACAGATGTAAATCACTTATCTTCTGTAAAGATTACTGAAGAATCACTGGAGAAGCTTTGTAAAGATTCTTCTACCGAGGTACTGTGCTGCATTACTGTCTATAACGAACCTGCTGAAGCTTTGCTTTACTCACTTGCGGGGATAAAAAACAACATTGACCATTTAATGAGAATCGGAAAATCTTTTCTAGCAAGCCAAATCACAATTTGTATTATTTTTGATGGCCGAGAAAGGATGTCAGATTCTGCCGCTAATTTAATAGAAGAGCTAAAACTATACGATCCACAAAAAGTTAAGTCTGGAGCAGGAGTACACATCTTTGATGGCATACTTGATAGTAAAAAGCTGAAACACTGTACTGAGCTTTTTACAGACAGTGTATTGTCTGATAAACATTTGAAGCATATTTATTGGACAGCACAGGAATATAATCAACTAAATTCATCAGGTTATATTGAAGAACAAGGTAAGAATATAGAGCAAATTTTCCCAAGAGTTTTACTCTGTATTAAGGAAGAAAATGCCGGAAAGTTGAACAGCCATTGGTGGTTTTTTATGGCTTTTAGTCGCTATTTGTCTCCTCAATATTGTATCCAAATGGATACAGGAACAGTACCTACTGCTAGCTGTATAGACCTTCTTTGGAGTTATATGGAACAACATGAGAATGTAGCGGGAACTGCTAGTTTTGTTCTAACTCCGAAACCTCCTAGATTATTGGATATAGTATCAACTTGGCAGTCTGGCTATTTTAGTATTGAAAAAGTCCTAGTTTTTCCTCCGGAAATTGCAGCAGGATACTTGAGTATTCTTCCTGGACAGTTAAGTATGTTGCGCTGGAAAGCTTTGTATCCTCAAAGATCGGATCAACTTGTAAAAGAAGAACAAACCTTTCCCTTGAAACGATATTTTCGGGGTCTAAGAAAACTTGGTTTGTTTGAGTCTAATATGTTCTTGGCAGAAGACCGAATTATTGGTTTTGAAATTGTCACAAATTCTTCTTCTAGCTGGAAGATAGCCCTTGTCCCATCTGCAATAGCAATTACAGACGCTTGTCAATCTCTATCAGAGTTGTTACGTCAACGGCGACGCTGGATTAATAGTATTTTTACTGTTCGGCTTTGGATGCTCTTGAAGAGTTTTACGTATCTCCGTAACGGACGCATTGGCTTAATTGATAGATTTCGTTTCGTAGGAGCATCTGCTTATCATTTTCTAACAGCACTTCTTACTTGGTTTTCTCCAGCTACTGTATATGGTTCAACTATTCTACTTTACGAGTATACGAAAGATATTTTAGAAACCCATTCTCCCTTACTTGTACCAATAATTGATTCATTTTTCATAATGGAGCTTTTTTCTCTAACCACAATATTGGTACTCGCCGAGTTGTATAAGAAGTATAAATTTCTGTTAATTGTGAACATCGCTAGTCGTTTATCCTTTTCGGCAGTTATTATTGGTTCTTTAATTTGTGCTTTTATTTGGACAGGTCATTCTGGATTACTTAATCTTCCTCTGGCATTTTGTATATTACCTGCATTATTATACTTGAGTATTGCACTACATGGGCAATGGTTTTTAAACAGAAGCTGGAAGAGTGTAATCCTCTATTTTCTGATTGATTTGCCAGTATCGCTTGTGCTTCAATCCTATGCCTTTCACAATATACACGATGTCAGTTGGGGAACTAAAGGATTAACTAGAGGATCTCAGCAATTAAAAAGGTCGCATCAAAAATTTAAGCATATCTTTGTTTTTACATGGCTTTTATCAAACCTGCTCCTGACAATTAGTATTATGAATTTCTCTAATGTACAAACTTTTAAAATACTTCTATATGCCTTTTATTTAGGGTTTAGTATTTTCTCCGGAATTATATTTATGACAAAAGAGAAACTATCATTAGTGAAATGGAGCAAGCGTGGCAAAATTTAATGCTGCCAACGTCTGTCCATCATTCAGCAATGCTGAAATTATTCATACAGCTTTAGTGACTGGAGTTTAGACTAGTTCCCGGTGCGAAACCCAAAAGGCTTACAGTCTGTGTACCCTTAGTGGTGCAGAAAACTTTCTGGAGTCTCAGGTTGAGAAAACCGTGACACTCTCGACGTGCGCGCATTTTTTGAGGGAAGCAGAGGCAACGATTCCAGTTTCTTCTTGCGATCGCCCTCCCGGAGAGTGACAGAAGAGGGTTATCTTGCACGGGTCAATGGCGCAGATGGAGTGCTACTAATTGCGGCCATCTTATCCTATGAAGTTCTGCAATATTTTCAGCAAATTGTTCAACATCTGGGGATAACAGCCTTAGTGGAAGTGCATACTCCTGAGGAGCTTGACCGAGTGCTGGCATTACTAAATGTGAAATTGATCGGCATTAATAATCGCAATCTGGAAAACTTTATCGTTGATTTAGAAACAACTCAATCTCTATTAGCAGAACGTTTGGAAAAGTTAAAGGTTTTAAGGATAACTAACATATGACTAATTCTATCTCCGCTAACTTTCAAACTTTACACCATCGCCAACAGTGTGCTTTGATTCCCTTTATCATAGCTGGCGACCCTAACTTAGAAACAACCTCTGAGGCTTTACGCATCTTAGATCGCAATGGTGCTGACTTCATCGAGTTGGGCATACCCTATTCCGATCCTCTAGCAGATGGCCCTGTGATTCAAGCAGCAGCAACTCGCGCTTTGCAAAAAGGCACGAAATTAGAACAAGTACTAAAGATGTTGGCAGCTGTAACTCCTACCTTAAAAGCCCCAATCATTCTATTTACTTACTACAATCCTATTTTGCATCGGGGTATTAAGCCATTTTTAGGAGAAATTGCTACTGCTGGGGTGCAAGGGTTGGTAGTGCCAGACTTACCCCTAGAAGAGTCAGAAGAATTAATACAAACTGCTGTCTTTTTTGGCATTGAAGTAATTTTGCTTGTAGCTCCCACCAGATCTAAAGACAGAATTGAAGCGATCGCCCGTCAATCTCAGGGTTTTATCTACCTTGTAAGTGTAACAGGAGTTACGGGTATCCGTTCTCAACTCCAAAACCGCGTCAAGCATTTAATTACCGATTTGCGAAGCGTCACCGATAAACCCATTGGCGTTGGTTTTGGCATCTCAGATACAGAACAAGCACATCAGGTTATGAAATGGGGTGCAGATGCGGTGATTGTTGGTAGCGCCTTCGTCAAACGTTTAGCTGAAGGTAGC
>JBGTMK010000595.1:0-2341 GCA_041743605.1 Nostoc sp. | reverse complement strand
GGGCTTTACGTTGTGCCATTACCATCTATTGCAATTACACAATTTAATGCAAATTCCGAATCCACAGTATTACCTCAACAAATCCCCTTAGTTACAACACCACAGTTTGAGGAAATTCCTGACCCCTGGACATTAGAAATTGATAGTTACAACAGTAATATTAGTAGTCAAGCAGTAATTATCACATTCCCAAGATTGAGATTATTACCACCAGTCAAAGAAATTAAACAACAGTCAAAGAGTACGAAAAACACCAAAAACTTTCAGAAATCTCATCCAGGAGCAAAACAGAAATCGAGCGATTTGACTGATGTAGGACTCAAGGTTAAGCGCAAACCGGGCAGATCGAGGAAAGTTGCTTGAATATTTCGCCCTATAGCAGCAATGACTCATCGCAGTAGATGAGTTCTAGCTCTTACACAGTATTTTGATTCGCTTCATTTATCAACGAGGTTTTGGAATGAAATTATTACCCGCCCATATTCGCGCCTTACTTCCTGCTCTCTATGCACAGTCAGAATGTTCAGATGCTATTGTCTATGTCAAATTCTTTAATCCCAATAGTGACTGGACTTGGTACGCGACTGAGTTCGACGGTGAAGATTTGTTCTTTGGTTTGGTGCAAGGGTTTGAAGAAGAGTTAGGTTACTTCAGCCTCAGTGAACTGCAAGAATATCGTGGAAGACTGGGTATTGGAATTGAGAGAGATTTGCACTTTAAACCTACACCTTTGTCACAACTTCGCCGCCATAACGACTAATTTATCTAATCCCCGCAAAATACCGAGGATTTAAACCGCATTCATGAGCGCGTCAAATCACCACTAGACCCGGATATCTCACCTCTGCTCCTCTGCTCCCCTGCTCCCCTGCACAAGCGCAGACTTTGAGAGATGTGGTGAGAAATCCGGGTATTACTGGGAACTTGTGTACAACTGGATGACACCAGAAGAAAAAGCCAAACTTGATGTTGTTAATCCCGTTCTGAGGAATGGGCGGAGGCGGTACAAAATACACCAAATGTTAGATGAAGCAACGAGACTTAGACTATCTCCTCATGTTACATCTGTTTTAGTCCTGATGCAGTCAGCAAACACAATTGCTGAATTACGGCGATTGATACAGCGACGCTACGGAGTAGATCAACCGAATCTGTTTGATGGGTGGAATTTGTAATAGTTGATAATTGCAGTGCGGCATATTGATTGACAAAGAAGATTGGAGATTGAAGATAGCAGATTGCAGATTGAATTTGGTACAAGCCCCGCCCAATACGTGCGGAATAAATCTAAAATCATCAATCTCAAATCCTCAAGCTGCATCCAAGAGTGGGTGTAGTCAATCGGCAATCTCCAATCGGCAATCTCCAATTAGTTGACAGATTTTATTGAGATGATTGGGGAAAAAATAGCCACTTTTTGTAATTGGCTATTTTTTTAATTCACAATAATTGCTTTGGGATAAATGTTATCTTTGTAGTTCCACGTCTTGTCCAATAGATTTAGACGAAATTTTATCTATTTGACTATTCGCGTCCTCAAAAGTTTGCAATATCTGTGGAGTTACTTTATTAGTCTGCACCTGACCCGATTGCAAGTTTAAAATTACCTCTCCATTTTTCTGTGAAATAGTTAAATCCCTCTGCTGGGTATTGAAAGCCAAGTCATAAATTTTTCCTATAACTTGAATACCATTTTCATTAGGCTTACCCCAAACCATGCCAATCCTTTGAGCAATTTGAGTCAGCCGACTGATGCCTTCAAGATCAGATGTATCTTTATTCATTACTGTCAACGCTTCGCCTGATAATTGCTCACCAGCTTTAAAGCCATTGGCCACCTCAATAATCCGTTTTTTGTAATTTTCCGGCTTTCCTAACTTATCTGCGGCATTGTACCAATTTCTCAAGTCATCAATAGTAATTGTCGGGGGCTTCTCTACACCTAAAGGCTCGGTCTTCACGCTATTACTAATGTCTGGTGTAGAAGGATTACTGGAGAGTAATGGAGTTTTAGATTGGTCAGGTGGAGATTGTGCTGTTTGTTCTGGCGGTTTTAAAAATTGCGGTCGTGTGGCGAGGGAATTAACTTTTTGTTGATAGTCACTATCCGATTCAATAATTGACCCAAATTTCTTGGTCATGTTCTCCAAAGTTTTGGGGGGAATTGAACTGCTGACTAAGTGAAATACTGCTAGACCTTTTTTAGTTTCCCTGATAACATCTTCTATTGGTACTTGCTGCCATTCAACTTTTTGAGCAGTTAACCATTTAGTCACAGTATCAGCTTTCTGGTTATCAACAGCCAAGCCCATAACTCCAAGTTTTTTGTTTGATTCTGTAG
>JBGTMK010000594.1:0-4284 GCA_041743605.1 Nostoc sp. | reverse complement strand
CAAGTCGTCTGTGATAGCATATATAGAAATTATTTCGTTTAGCATATAGCCCTCCTAATTTTCTCTTCTTGGAGGGCATTTTATTGCTTAACTGTCGCAAAACGATCGCCCATCAGAGTAACTAGCAACTTGGGTTAATACCATTTCTTTGTGAGGCTGCGCCAAACCCTTTTAACTTTTTTGTTTGTGTCCTTTGCGTCCCTTACAAGACAGTAAAAGAGTTAATTTAATACTCAGATTACAAGTCTATAGCAATCTAAATTAAATCATGAGAAAGTAGGGAGATAAAAATACGTATTTACAAGCTTTTTAACTTTTTTATCTCTCATGAATCATTTAGGATTGCTATATAAACTCATGGACTCTAGATTCCGAACAACCTCAGAATATTAAAAATAACACCTAGAGGGCCAGCAATAGTGTTTACGGTATCGCCAGTATTAGCTAAACCAGATCGGTTAACTACCACAACATCATTATTACGGAGTATAGGATTAGTTTGCTCATTAATCCCAGCGGAGAAATCCACTTTTACTATACGTTTAGTGACAGAACCATTAGGGTTGAGGCGAATCAAATCAACAGCATCGCTGCTAGCTCTGGCATCATTAAATCCGCCAGCAGCAAGTATGGCTTGATTTAAAGAGCTATTGGGCTGAATCTCTGTTAATCCTGGGTTTTTTACTTCGCCTACCACACCAACTTGCATACGTGCAGGAGACAAAGTAGTGGTAGCTAATTGAGTAGCTTCTGCGGGGTTAATTTCAGTTGCTGTTGGAATAACAATCGTATCTCCGTCTTGAACGATGATGTCTTGATTGGTATCACCACTCTGCAATAGTTGCCAAAGATTGATATCTATGGCTTGTTCTGAGCCACTTCTTGTCGGTCGGCGTAACCTGAGATTACGAACATCAGCTTGTGCTGTAATTCCCCCAGCTAGTTGAATTACCCGTGTTACATTTGGTAGACCATTGGGAGTTGTAGTACCACTGTTAGGGGTTGTGCCCGCCTGAGCAGCATCTGTGCTAGCTGGGGTGACAAGATACGAACCAGGACGGTTAACTTCACCGATAATTGTTACCGTGCGGGGTGTGGTTTGGCTGGCGGCAAAGTTAGATGCAAATATATTGCGAGATTCTGCCACGTTGAAGTTGGTTGCTGTTGGTACAACTATAGTGTCTCCATCCCGCAAGGTAATATCCTGTGATAACCTGCCTGTTTGGATGAGTTCCTTCAAATTGACGGTGACGGTTTGCTCTGAAGAACGTCCTATTTTACGCCGTAATTGAACTTGAGTAACATCGGCAGCTAGGGTTACACCCTGTGCTGTTGTCAATGCAGCTAATAAAGTAGGGTATTGTACGCCTGGATTATCTCCAGCGCCTCCGCTCAAGTTCAGAGTATAAGCCCCTGGACGTGTTACCTCTCCAGCAACAAAAATATTTATGGGACGAGGTGATAAGAGGTTGACTGAAATTAAGGGACGTTTGAGGAAGCGAGCATATCTTCTAGCAATTTCGTCAGCGGCCTGTTCAGTTGTTAGACCGAGAACTGACACACTACCAATTAAAGGTAGGTTGATTGCTCCACCTGGGGGAATTTGATATTCGCCTGTATATTCAGGTACTTCAAAGACATTTACACGGATGCGATCGCCACCTCCTAATGAATAATTAGTATCTATTGGTGCTTGTGTGGTTGGTGGTTGTGTCGCTGGTGGGAATGATTGTCCCTGAGCCAGACTGGCAGATGACACAGCTGCATTGACAGCAGTTAACAGAGCCATACCCACAACTGGCTGAGTTAGGAATTTAGACAAACTTTTGTTAAGCATATTTACCTGAGACTCTGAAACTACAATCAATAAAGTACTGTCTAAACATTTTTATTTTGACTATACCTAAGTATTCAAGTTCCCCGACACTCTTATTTTCCTAGAAAAGTGTAATTTTCCGGAGGAAATTTGTTTATTGAACTTAAATTTTTAGTGAAGTTAGCTTAAAGTTAATGCTGCTTGAATATAGAAATTATCGAAAAATATAGGATTTACGCAACTAAACATAGTTTATACAAAAAGTTCTCTGTTAACCAATAAACCACTTAGGAATAAAGTTTACTTGTTAAAGTCAATTTAATTATATTTAGAATCTGCTATGAGTAACAAAATTATGAATAACTTCATTAAATAAATATAAATAGCCTTAAAAAGAGATCATATTTTTATTTTTTTGTGGGTTGGATTGAGCAAAGATAACTAAAAAAGACAGGGCTTTTGGGTTTTGTTCTTCAAGTCAACCGACAATTTTCTATTTGGCAACAAGACTAATTCAATGAGTTATCTTTTCTTTGGATTTGTTGAATAAAAAATTCTTCTAGGGAGCGACGCGACAAGTTCATGGTAATAATTTTACCCTCCATTAGACGAAGACTGGAAAGAAAATCATAGTAATCATCTTGTAGTGTACCGTGCCAGGAACCATCAGGCTCAAATATAAGAGTGGGTATCCATTTTTTGAGAACTTCCCCGTCACCACCTTGACCTTTGACGTGATATGTGTTTTTTCCGCCTAGGAGTTCATTGATGGAACCAGAGCAAATTAGTTCACCTTGAGCGAGGATGGCAATGCGATCGCAAATCTGTTCTACTTCACTCAGAATGTGGCTGTTGAAAAAAATCGTCTTACCAGCGGCTTTTAGCGCCAGAATAATTTCCCGCATCTGGTAGCGTCCCACCGGATCAAGACCAGACATCGGTTCATCCAGAAAAACCAAATCTGGCTCGTTAATTAGCGCCTGTGCCATGCCAACACGCTGTAGCATTCCTTTGGAATAGCGGCGCAGCAGCTTTTTACGGGCATCGGCTTGGGATAAACCGACTAATTCCAGCAGTTGGGGAATACGTTGGCGTTGGACACTTTGGGGAATTTGGAATAGCCCAGCCGCTAGCTGCAAAAACTCCCAGCCAGTGAGATAGTCATATAAGTAGGGATTTTCCGGCAGATAGCCGATATATTGCTTAACACTGCGATCGCCTAGTGGCTCACCCAATAATAATCCCCGTCCAGAGCTAGGACGAATAATTCCCAGCAATAATTTTAAAAGGGTGGTTTTCCCAGCACCATTTGGCCCTAGCAACCCAAAGGTTTCGCCTTTATAAACTGTTAAAGAACAGTTTTTGAGAGATACGACTTTTTGATTTAGCCAAAAACCAGTGCGATAGACTTTTCGCAACTCAGAAGTTAGGACTACTGGCGGAATATCTGTCGTATTAAGTTGAGAATTAGAGTCATCTGCAACAGACTTCATCTCGGTTAAATTACTATTTATCAGCTTGGGATTAATTACAAATTACCCGGTAGGCTGATAATAACCATCACCAAGCAGTGTGTCAATTATTGGGGAGTGGGGAATAGGGGGATGAGGGAGACTACTAAACCCAATGCCCAATGCCCAATACCCATTTCATAAAACGCCCTTAGAACTGGGAATTACACCAGCACGACGGGGGTCAATTTCCACTGCCAGCCGCGTTGCTCTTGCAAAGGCTTTAAATGTCGCTTCAATGATGTGATGGGAATTAATGCCATCCAATTGTCGAATGTGTAGTGTCATTTGGCTATGGTTCACCAGTGCCACAAAAAATTCTCGTACCAGTTGGGTGTCATAGGTTCCTACCCGTTGGGTAGGAATTTGCAAGCCGTAGCTGAGGTGAGGACGTCCAGAAAAGTCTAACGCTACCTGAACTAAGGCTTCATCCAGTGGTGCAAGAAAATTACCAAAGCGGACAATGCCTTTTCTGTCGCCTAATGCTTGGTTAAAAGCTTGCCCTAAAGTAATGCCTACATCTTCGTTGGTGTGATGATCGTCAATTTCCCAGTCTCCCTTGGCTTGGACATCTATATCAATCAGCCCGTGGGAGGCAATTTGATGCAACATGTGATCCAAAAATGGAACACCTGTTGCTGCTGTGCAAGTTCCTCTACCATCCAGGTTGATGGTAACTTGCACATTAGTTTCACCAGTGGTGCGGTGAACAGTGGCAATCCGAGGGGTTTTAGTTGACTGGTCGTAATTTGAATTAACTTGGCGATTGGTTGTTTGCATGGGGAGTGGAAAGAGTTAGGAGTTATGAGTTATGAGTTAAGTAACCACGCAAAATTAATTACAGTCATTGCGAGCGAAGCGTTCGCGGAGCGTCTCGTAGAGAAGCAATCCCAGCCTTTGCGATTGCTTCATTTCGCTTCGCTGCATTCGCAATGACATTGTGTAATTAATTTTGTT
>JBGTMK010000593.1:0-16304 GCA_041743605.1 Nostoc sp. | reverse complement strand
ATCGGATTAGAGTTAATTTTAGCGATGCCAAAGGCGAATTAAGTGCTACAGATTTACAAATTTGGGCAACTGGAGAAAATTCAGTATTTTGGGGTTCGGGAGAAAAAGATGTCTTAGAAGTTAAATTAGATAAAAAAGAGTTTAAACCCGGTGAAACCGCTACTGCACTAATTCAATCTCCCTATCCAGAAGCAGAATTGTACTTTGCTGTGATTAAAGACAAACCCCTTTATCAGCAGATTATCAAAGTTCAGGGAGGCGCACCACAAATCCAGTTTCAAGTTACGCCAGAAATGCTGCCTAATGCAGCCATTGAAGCTGTGTTAGTAAGACAAGGTAAACCCATCAATCAAGTGGAAGCGGGAAGTTTAGAGAACTTGGTGAAGATTGGTTTTACACCTTTTAAAGTTAACTTAGAAGATAAGTATTTAAAACTGCAAGTTAAGCCAGTGCAAGCATCATTAGAACCTGGTGCAGAAGAAACAGTACAACTGGAACTAAAAGATAATCAAGGAAACCCCACCAAAGGACAATTTACAGTCATGGTGGTAAATGAGGCGGTGTTACAACTTTCTGGTTATCGTCCGCCAGATTTGGTAGATACAGTTTATGCAGAACAGCCAATATCTACCCGCTTTAGCGATAATCGCCCAGATGTCATATTACAAACGCAAGATGTAGCTAAACCCAAAGGTTGGGGTTATGGCGGTGGTTTGTCAACTGGTGCAGCAAATACTCGCACTCGCACCGATTTTAAAGCCTTAGCTTACTACAACGGTTCTATCCTTACCGATGCAAATGGTAATGCACAGATAACCTTTAAACTCCCGGATGACTTAACTACATGGCGAGTGATGGCTGTCGCCACTGATGGAAATCTGCGTTTCGGGAATGGGGACGCGACATTTATCAGCACCAAGCCACTGCTAACTAATGCCATCTTGCCACAATTTGCCCGTCCAGGCGATCGCATTCTCGCTGGTTTATCCGTCACAAACAACACCGGGAATACAGGAAATCTCTCAATAAATGGCGAACTTAGCGGTAACGTGAAGTTTGCTGATAAAAATCCCACAACTACTGCTTTGCAAACCAAAGCTGAATCTGCAACTCAGGCTTATCGCTTTCCTATGCTGGCGGATAGCGTGGGAGTTGGTAAAGTTCGCTTTACCACTCAGCTAAATGGTACAGCCGCAGATGCTTTTGAAGTTCCTTTGGAAATTAAGCCAATTGAAATTACAGAACAAGTAGTTGAAACTGGTGTCACTGAAAAACAGGTGAAGATTCCCCTGAATATTGATAAAAATACCTTCCCCAATGCGGGAGGTTTAGATATTCAGTTGGCGAGTACTTTGATTCCAGAAATTAAAGCACCAGCAAAGCAAGTTTTAGAAGATGATGATTTACCATTCACAGAACCGGCTGCAAGTCAGTTAATCATTGCGGCTAATCTGCAAAATATTTCTGAAAAATGGGGAATAGGGAATAGGGAATGGGGAATAGGGAATGAATCTTCTCCCACTCCCCACTCCCCACTCCCCACTCCCTACTTTTCACAGGCAAATCAGGCAATTGAAAAATTACAAAAACTCCAAATAGCCGATGGTGGTTTTGCTGCTTTCCCCGGACAAGAAAAATCAGACCCTTGGGTTTCTTCATACACGGCTGAATCTTTGGTTAAAGCCGGTCAGGTGTTCCCTAATTTAGTCGATTCTGCAATGCTGTCTCGCCTGAAAGTTTATCTGCAAAAAGTTCTGGCGAATCCTGGAGAATATGAGTTTTGCAAACAACTACTCTGTAAAAGACAACTGCAACTTAATGCTTTAATTGCTTTAGCGGAAATAGGTGAAAAACGCAATACTTTCCTTGCAGATATTTATGAACAGCGCAATAACTTTGATGTAGTAACTCAAATTAAACTAGCGCGATACTTATCTCAATTCCCAGAATGGCAAGACGAATCTCAACAATTAGTGAACAAACTGCAACAGAATATCTATGAAACTGGTCGCACAGCAGTTGTAAGTTTACCAACTAGTTGGGGATGGATGAGTTCATCTACCACGGCGCAAGCACAAGCTTTACGCTTATTTATTGCCAAGCAGAGTAAACCCGAAGTTATCAATAAGTTATTCCAAAGTCTTCTTGCATTACGACGAAATGGCACATGGCAAACTAACTATAATAATGCCCAAGCATTAACAGCTTTGGTAGAATATAGCCAACTGCAACCCACACCACCTAATTTCGTCGCCACAGTGCAATTAGCTGGTAATAAGTTAGGAGAAAATAAGTTTAATGGCTACCAAAATCCTAGCTTACAACTAATTGTGCCGATGAATCTATTACCTCGTGGACGTAATGATTTAACGCTGCAAAAATCAGGTAATGGCACTTTGCACTATCTAGTTGCTTATAATTACCGCTTGCAGGGAAATCAACCAGGCAGATTTAATGGTTTACGCGTAACACGAGAAATTAGCAAATTAAATGAAGAGAAAGTTCTGCAAAAAACAGGTCTTTACGCTTTTGATAAACCTTTAAATTTAGCCTCTGGACAGGTGTTTGATATTGGTTTAGAAATTATCGCCGATCATCCTGTGGATCATATAGTAATTAAAGATCCGTTACCATCAGGTTTTGAGGCGGTGGATGCAAGTTTTCAAACTACCACAGCCGCATTACAAGCAAAAGCCGATAGCTGGGAACTTGGTTTTAGAAATATCTACCGCGATCGCATTATCGCATACGCCGACCACCTGGAACCAGGAGTTTATAGCTTGCACTACTTAGTCCGTTCTGTTACCCCTGGTACATTTTCTTGGCCTGGTGCCCAAGTTCACTTGCAATATGCGCCAGAAGAATTTGGGCGTACTGCTGAGTCTACATTAATATTGGAGAATGGGAAGTAATTCGTAATTCGTAATTCGTAATTCGTAATGACGCTCTCTATGAGACGCTGCGCGTAGCTTGCTTCCCTATAAGGCAATACAGTTCAGATAAGACCAAAAGACTTGTCTTGACGGCGATTTATCGCGTCTCGAAAACCCAAAATTTTGTACAATTAACCCTTAACTGAACCTTATTGCCCTATAAGGGTAAAGAATACTCGCTATCGCTACGCTAAGGTAATTCGTAAATAAAACAAAGACGCAAAAGCACTCTTTGCGTCTCTGTCTTCAAAAGTCTGTAGCTGAAATCTTCTTTGTTACACCATCTCTGACGAAGCCTGTACCACCGGCTGAGGCTGCGGCTGGAACATGAACAACGAATACACCACATCTCGGCGGATATTCACCATCATATCCAAGAACAATTCATACCCCTCGCTCTTGTATTCAATTAACGGGTCTTTTTGCCCATAACCACGCAATCCTACCGATTCACGCAAGGCATCCATTTGTTGCAGGTGTTCCCGCCACAGGGTATCAATGCGTTGCAAGATAAAGAAGCGTTCAGCTTGGCGCATCAGTCCAGGTTGAACTTGGTCAATTTGCGCTTCTTTGAGGTCGTAAGCAATTCGTACCTGTTCGTGGAGGAAGGCTTTAATCTCGGTGACTGTGATATCTTCTAATTGACTCGCTTGCAAATCAGCTAGCAAATAGACGAATTCTTTGACTTTCTCAACCAACTTTTCTAACTCCCACTCTTCCGAGGGTAAGTCTATGTTGATGTAGTAATCAACGATGTCATCCATCGTTTTTTCAGCGTACTTAATTACCTGTTCTTTCAAATCTTGACCTTCTAGGACTCGACGGCGTTCGGCGTAAATAGCACGACGTTGATTATTCATCACCTCGTCATACTCAAACACCTGCTTCCGAATGTCGTAGTAGTAGGTTTCAACTTTTTTCTGTGCGCCTTCCAAACTGCGGGTAAGCATCCCAGATTCGATAGGCATATCTTCTTCCACTTGGAAGGCATTCATTAAACCAGCAACGCGATCGCCACCAAAAATCCGTAGTAGGTTATCCTCTAAACTGAGGAAGAATCTCGTGGTTCCAGGGTCGCCTTGTCTTCCTGCACGTCCCCGCAACTGGTTATCAATCCGCCGTGATTCGTGGCGTTCTGTACCAATTACGTGCAAACCGCCGATTCCCACTACCTCATCATGTTCGCGGGTAGTAAATTGTTCGTATTCTTCCTTGACGCGGTTGTAAGCTTCCCGCAATTTCAGAATCACAGGGTCATCGATGGGAGCTTTTTCTGCCGCCACAGCTACCTTGTCTTCTGCTTCCAATTCCGGTAAACTGCGATCGCCATATTCACGCACGGCAATTTCTACTGCATCTTTGAGTAGTTTTTCTGTTTCTTTTGTCAACTGGGTGGGGAAAATTTCTGGCGAAGCCCGCCAAGTTTTGACTTTCTTACCAGGGACAAAGCCTTGGCCACCGCCATGTCCTGTAGGCAATCCGGCTGCTCTTTGCACGCCAAAGCTATCTTCATCTTCTGGCTGAACAATCCGCGGCATAAAGTATTCCCGCAGCTTTAGACGTGCCATATATTCGGAGTTACCACCCAAGATAATATCTGTACCTCTACCAGCCATGTTAGTAGCAATGGTAACAGCGCCTTTGCGTCCTGCTTGAGCGACAATTTCCGCTTCACGTTCGACGTTTTCCGGGCGGGCGTTAAGTAATTCGTGAGGAATTGCCAATTCCTTCAGCAGCCTACTCAGAAGTTCGGATTTTTCTACACTAGTGGTTCCTACTAATACAGGTCTACCAAGTTCGTGCATTTCGGCACATTCTCTCGCGATCGCCCCCCATTTGCCTGATTCTGTCTTAAAGACCATATCAGATAAATCTTCCCGTCTGCGATCGCGGTTGGTGGGAATTACCGCAACTTCGAGTTTGTAAATTTTTTCAAATTCTGGTTCTTCGGTTTTTGCCGTTCCTGTCATTCCACCGAGTTTTGGATACAGCAAGAACATATTTTGGTAAGTAATTGTCGCTAGAGTTTGAGTTTCTGGCTGAATCTCTACGTGTTCTTTCGCTTCAATCGCTTGGTGTAATCCATCACTCCAACGTCGTCCGGCTAGCACCCGACCGGTAAATTCATCCACAATTACCACTTCACCATTGCGGACGATGTAATTTACATCTTTAAGGAAAAGTTCTTTAGCTTTAATTGCATTGAAAACAAAGTGCGCCCAAGGATCTTCTGGGTCAAATAAATCTGTGACTCCTAAAAGATTTTCCGATTCCGCAAACCCTTCATCTGTCAATAGAACGTTACGAGCTTTTTCATCTACATCGTAATGTTCGTCTTTTTTGAGTGTGAATGCTATTTCAGCAGCTTGCAGATACTTTTCTGTAGGTCTTTCCACCTGCCCAGAAATAATCAGTGGTGTCCGCGCCTCATCAACTAAAATCGAGTCCACCTCGTCAATTACACAATAATTAAACGGGCGTTGTACCACATCTGCCATTGATGTCGCCATGTTATCCCGCAGATAGTCGAAGCCGACCTCGCTGTTGGTAACATAAGTGATATCGCAGTCGTAGTTTTTCTGGCGTTCACTAGGAGTCATGCTTGACTGAATTAGTCCTACACTCAGCCCCAAGAACCGATGCACCTGTCCCATCCATTCAGCGTCCCGACGAGCTAGGTAATCGTTTACGGTGATGACGTGTACACCTTTACCAGTGAGGGCATTTAAATAACTCGGCAAGGTGGCGACTAGTGTTTTACCTTCACCAGTTTTCATCTCGGCAATTTGCCCTACGTGCAAAATGATACCGCCAAGGAGTTGAACATCAAAGTGCCGCAAGCCTAAGACTCGCCGTCCTGCTTCCCGGACAACGGCGTAAGCTTCTGGCAATATGTCATCTAAGGTTTCACCTTTAGCAAGCCGTTGTTTAAATTCGACGGTTTTACCTTTTAACTCATCATCGGAAAGAACCTTAATTTCTTCCTCTAAAAGGTTAATTTCAGTAACAGAAGGTTGGTATTTTTTAAGCTTACGAGCGTTGGGGTCGCCCAACAGAAGTTTTAGCATGGCAGATTATAGAACTGAATCAAGGGGGATGGGGATTAAAGGGTCGGCATTGATTATAAACATTTAACCCAGCCCAACCGTCTTGGTCGTGGATGGGTGTGAAATGAGAATTAACTCAAAAACAGGAGAAAAATTAGCCAATCATCTTAGTAAACTGATTGCTTTTAACTCTTATCTTATATTTAGTCTTTCTTCATAGTATCATTTTGCCCACAGATGGGGTCAGAGAAGGAGTGGGGGAATAGAGTTAGGAGTTAAGAGTTATAAGTTATGAATTTTTCAACTCCTCACTTCTAACTCCTCACTCCTCACTTCCACTCTGCGGTCAAACGGCGAAAATTGTAATCACTAGCACTAGGATGACAACTGACACAACTGCCAATCTGGACAGGACGTGGTAGTTGGACTCCTGGATGCAAAGCTTTGAAATAACGTGAGTTGTTGAGGCGATAGGGTGTTTCTTCGTCGTCTAGCTGCACACGGGAAAAAGTCGAAAGATATTTCCACACTAAGATGCGCGGTGGATCGACTAAAGGCTTGAGTTGTGTGCCGTAGTGCTGCGAGTCTTGCAGGAGATTTTTCCAAGTTTGGGTGGGTAAAACTGCTGGTGGTATACCGATGTGGCACGTAGAGCAGTTTTCCAAATACAGTTCTTGCCCTAGTTGGTATTGTGCAGGTACTACGTCAACAGTGCCAATTTCAGCGGTGGGAGTAACACTTTGGGCGTTAGTTGCCAAAGCTAGAAGCCAGCCCATAGCTAAACTCCACATTACAATTACCAAAAGTAAACCGAAAAATTGGCGTTTGAATTCACGTTCGGCGCTTTGCTGTAGTGCTTGGCGGTCGCTATCAGGCTCGTGCTTTTCGCGATCGCGGGTTTTGCGCTTAACAAAAATTGACATTCCTCACATTCCCAGATATTTAGAAGTGGCGCTTGTGCTAATCATAAGACTTACGCAGTATTATCAGTGTTTCAGATTTTGCGTAAGTAGTTTTGGCAAGCAACACATCTTTCATATCCACCATATCCACAACAGTACACCACTGACTATGGAAGGAAAAATGCCCTAACAGTTTTAATCTTCCCTACTATAAAAATCAGCCATAATATCTCGGATTTCATTTACATTAATATCTTCCCTGTCAGATTTTGAATAAATCGTTAGTAGTAAAATACTTGTAGGTGACTCAACTTGATAAATCAATCGATATCCAGCACTCTTACCTTTTTGGATATTACTGTTACGAACTCTCACCTTATAAACAACATATTCCTCACCAATGACCGCAATGCGAGCGCCGACAAAACTCCCCTGTTGTAATTGCTCAATAATCGGTTGAACATCAGAGCGAATATTGCGAAATCTTTTTGATAGCCTGTAAAGTTCCTGCTCAAACTCATCAGAAAATCGAATTAAAACCGTATTATCACTCTGCATCAATCCTGTCCCATAGCTCGCTAATTGGTCTGGTTTGACCAGCTTTTGCTTGCTGCAAGGCTCTCCTCAAGCTAGCTTTAATTTCCTCAACGGGTGTATCGTCAGGGTCAACCTCTTCTGCTTCTGCTTGTTCTGGAACCAACACAATTACCCGAACCTGATGAGGATAAGTGTTTCCCTGAATCGGCTCATCTAGAACTAGGTTTCCTTGAGAATCAATCCTGCCGGTAACTTCGATCGCTTTCATTTATTGTCTACCTAATTTTGTAGGATATCCTAACACGCTCAAATTCCAGCAGGATCGGGAAACTTAAGTTCAGTCAAGTCTGACCATGATGAGGTATTTACTAAAATGGTGGTGCGAGGAAATTTCCCTGATAGTTTGGACGAATTGATACGCAATGTGCAAACTGACGCAGAAAAAACCGGAGTAAAAGCGTAAAAAAATATTTTCCTCAGCAAGAAATGCAGTTACCATCACCTCCGATAGCGATTTTTGAGTTCATCGAACTCACGTTATCTTAAGGAATAGAAACCGATCGCAATAATCGCTCAACAACAGTCCTTGCATTGCGTCCTCCTCTAGGAATAAGGCGATGGCAAAGAACATGAGGAACGAGAAACTTCACATCATCAGGAATGGCATAATCACGCCCTGATAGAAAAGCTAGCGCTTGGGCAGCCCGTTGTAATGCTAATGTGCCACGTGGACTGACGCCAAGGGCAATTTCCTCATCTTGGCGTGTTACTCGCACTAATTCGAGGATGTACTGCTGCAAGGAAGTTGCCACTTTTACTTGAGAGCAGAGGTAACGCAATTCCTGAACTTCTGCCAAGGTAATACAAGGCTGCAAATCAGCAACCTTCACACCATTTTGGAGATTTTGCAACATAAGGAGTTCTTCTGCCTCGGAAGGATAGCCTAAACTCAGCGACAACATAAACCGATCCATTTGCGCTTCCGGCAGGGGAAAAGTACCTTGATACTCGACAGGGTTTTGAGTGGCAATGACAAAGAAGGGTTGGGGAACTGGACGAGAGACACCATCAACTGTTACCTGATGTTCTTCCATAACTTCCAGTAACGCTGACTGAGTGCGGGGTGTAGCGCGATTGATTTCGTCAGCTAGTAGCACATTGGCAAAGACTGGCCCAGGAAGATAAGTAAATTCGCCGCTTTTGGGGTTCCAGATGTTGGTGCCAGTGATGTCTGTTGGCAGTAAATCGGGAGTGCATTGTAGCCGTTGAAACTTGCCATCCAGTGAACGAGCTAGAGATTTAGCGAGGAGGGTTTTACCAACACCAGGGACATCTTCTAGGAGGGCATGACCACCACCTAATAAGGCGACTAGCACTAAGCGTATCGCCTCAGCTTTGCCAACGATGGTAAGAGCTAGATTTTGTGTTAAGGCGTCGATTTTTTCTCTCATGCGTTGTAGGGAATGGGGAATAGGGAGTGGGGAGTGGGGAATGGGGCGAATGAGGGAAGAGTTTTCACAATGCCCTATGCCCAATTTCCCTAAATACATTGTTCCCACTCAGAACTCCTAACTCCTAACTCCTAACTTTTAACTTTGCACTCCAGCACCCAAAACTTCTCTAGCAACAACGCAGTCAAGTTGAATTTGTGTTTTCAGGGCTTCTAGAGAAGCAAATTTTTGTTCAGGGCGCAAAAATTTAACTAGCTGCACAGCCAGTTTTTTGCCATACAAATCACCAGACCAATCTAATAAATGTACTTCCGCAGATGAATAAGTACCGTTTACAGTTGGGCGATTACCGATATTCATTACGCCCAAGCCCTCACTAGGAGCAACATCTGGTGTTTCTGTGAGAGTAAAAACGCGGACAGCGTAGACTCCTTGGCGGGGCAAAAACTTTTCTTTTGGTAGTTGGAGGTTAGCGGTGGGAAAACCAATTGTTCTGCCCAATTGTTGACCTTGAACGACATCACCAATGAGGGTGTAAGGGCGTCCTAGTAGTAGATTTGCGTTTTCGATGTCTCCCTGCTCAAGGGTTTGGCGGATCAATGAAGTGCTAATGCGGGCATCTTGAGTCGGAGTAGTACTAACACAACTACTTTGGGTGGGCGAGTCACCTGTATAAGTTTGTAAAGGAACGATCGCAACAGGAATATTGTACTTGGCGGCAATTAATTGCAAATCTTTAGCATTACCACTACGCTTTTCGCCAAAACAAAAATCTTCCCCGATACTAATTTGTTGGCATTGCAGTTGTTGCACAAGAATTTTTTCAACGAATTCTTCGGGAGTTAAAACAGATAATTCTTTGTCAAAGGGTAATAATACTAGTTGTTCTACCCCAAGCGATCGCAATTGTTGGACTTTTTCATCTAGTGGCGTTAACAAAGTCCGAGGTTGCCCTGTAAAAAACTCCTGTGGATGGGGGTCAAAGGTGACAACTGTTGAGTAGATATATTCTTGATTTGGCAGTTGATTTTCCTTTGACTGCGGACTACTGGCTACTGACAAGTGACTACCAGCGTGCAAGACCGGCTGAATTACCCTTTGATGACCAAGATGAACACCATCAAACTTGCCAAGGGCAACAGCAGTCGGCGTTAGTAGCCCTTCACTTGAAGAAGCAACCCACACAGAACACCCATTTTGAGACAAATTTAGCACGTGGATTCTGAGATTTTAGGTTTATTTTAGCTATCAGCAGGAAGCTACCTTATAGTAAACCGCCTTGAGGAGTACAGGTTTTCTAGTAGCAACTTGTCATTTGTCATTTGTCATTTGTCTTTTGTTCTCTCTTACAAAATTTCTACTCTTAAGCAAGCTAGCAAGAGCGTCTCGTAAAGAAGCCAGACGCTCTCTACAAGACGATGTGCGTAGCTAGCTTGCTTTTCCCCAGGGGTATGCGGACTCGACGAATTGCTACTCTATCGCCGGAAGTCGGCGCACCCTGCGGGATCTTGCTAAAGATTTTGCGCTTTGTCCAATGACTAATGACCAATGACTAATGACCAATGACTGCTGAAAGCTTCTGATCACCAATCTAATCTAAAATCTCCAATTCCTGCGATCGCAATCTTTAGGTAGAAAATTTACTAACAGGAAAAGATTCTGATAAGGCAACTGAAGTGGGAATCTGAAGTACCATTCCTTCTCGTGCCATAATAGCGCCAGGAAATTTTTCAGCGGCTTGTTTGCCTACACGATCCAAAAAGTCATCATTGTGGGCGGGGTCGTGGTGGTAAATCACCAGAGTTTTGACGTTAGCAGCTTGTGCCACTTTCACCGCTTCTTGCCAGGTAGAATGTCCCCAGCCAATTTTCAGGGATGTTGGGCAATGATATTCCTCGTCTGTGTAGGTAGAATCGTAAATTAAGATGTCGGCATTACGAGCTAGCCACAGCACATTGTCATCGAGTCGGTCCGGAAAATGTTCGGTATCGGTGATATAAGCAGCAGCACCACCACGCCAATTGACGCGGTATCCTACGGCTTCACCTGGATGGTTTAAAGGTGCTGTTTCTACGGTAACGTCATCAATGTGGATTGGTTGCCCCGGTCGAATGTCGTAGAACTTTAAATTGGCTTGCATAATCTGCAAGGGTACGGGAAAGTTCGGGTGTAACATTTGATCGTTGAGGCGCTGTTCTATGGTAGAACCATCAGGTGCGATCGCGCCGTAGATATGAAAGTCATTACCCTTTACAAACCCTGGGGTAAAGAAGGGAAAACCCTGCATGTGATCCCAGTGAGAGTGGGTAAAAAATATGTGAGCTTCTAGCGGCATTTGGCGCAACAAAGATTGCCCCAAAACGTGTAGTCCCGTGCCAGCATCGAAAACTAAGCGTTTATCGCCCGCTTGCATTGATATGCAAGGGGTATTACCGCCGTAACGAACGGTGTGTGGCCCTGGACTGGGGATGCTGCCGCGAACGCCCCAAAATTGTACGGTAAATTGGTTCTCTATCCTAGACATGTGTATTGCTTGCTGGACTGAGCGGGCGATAATCGGAAAAATTGTTACTTATTTTGTCTAAGTTTATGCTGTCTTGCCAATTTTGGTAGAGGGAAGATTTCTTGGTAAAACAGCATACCCTGTTTCTGGCTGATTGTGTAAATGTTGATGAAATACTGTCAGTTAAAATTTTCCAGAATTTGGGGTGGATGTGTATCAGTTATTTCAAGAGTGCCCCTACGTTATAGCCTACATTTTTCTCTAATGTATTTAAAGAACCTCAGTTTTATCCTGATAAATCAAATTATTTAAGGAATATTGAATTCCCACTCAGACAATTTATCTAGTCCAGTTGCGTAAGTCAAATTGTATTGTAACGGGGTAATACTGATGTAGTTTTTACGTACAACCTGCACATCTGTAGGTACATTTTCAGGCAGATTTAATCCGGTTGGGGGTTCCACATCCTCCATTACCTCTCCAGTTAGCCAGTAGTACGTTTTTCCACGAGGATCAACTCGTTTATCAAATACATCAATGTAACGCCGTATTCCTTGACGGGTGAGAGTAACGCCGGCAATTTCTTGCCACTCCACAGCAGGAATATTGACGTTGAGCAACATTAAATCTGGTAGCGGTTTTTGGGCTAACTGATCTACGAGAATTTTGGCAAACTTAGCAGCAGGTTGAAAGTCTTTAGATGTGTGGCTCATAAGACTTAGGGCTATGCTGGGAATGCCTTCAATTAAACCTTCCATTGCCGCAGACACAGTGCCGGAATACAGAATTTCAGTTCCCAAATTTGCACCTTGATTAATCCCAGAGAGAACCAAATCGGGGGGAGTCGAGAGCAAAGCCCACAGCGCTAATTTGACACAATCTGAAGGCGTACCATCGCAAGCCCAAGCTTTGATAGCAGGATGAAAAATCCCTTCAACAATTTCGGCGCGAATGGGTTGGTGTAAAGTTAACCCGTGTCCAGTTGCCGATCGCTCTCGATCTGGGCAAACTACACTGACATCATGACCTGCCTCTGCCAAGTAATTGGCTAGGGTACGAATCCCCAAAGCAGAAATGCCGTCATCGTTACTAATTAGTAATTTCATAGTTATTGGTCATTGGTCATTAGTCACTAGTCATTCGTTATTAGTTATTAGTTATTTGTTATTCGGCATTTGTCAATGTCTGAGGTCACAAGGGGCAAAAAATATTTATACTCACTAAGTACACTGTGGCGAAAGTTTGCCTACCTTTAACAAGTGGTTCAATCCCCTTGTCTATCGTCAAGTCTTTGTTAATTGAGATGTTAGCTGGATTTACGCGCCCGCTGTACTACCCCAATTGTCTCTAAAGGTTTGGTTTTGACCCTCGCCTTTGGCTGATGTTAATGGTATAGCTGTAGGTTTATTTATCGACCAGTTCACAGCTTTTGACTATAGACTAATGACTAATGACCAATGACTAATAACTAATGACTAGCAATTTAGAAGCTCAACTTTTAGCACTACGGCAAGAAGGAGAAAAAGCGATCGCAGCCGCCGACACTCTAGAACGTCTGGAAGAACTCAGAGTTAACTATCTGGGTAAAAAAGGCGAGTTGGGGGCACTGTTGCGAAGTATGGGGCAAATGAGTGCAGAGGAACGGCCAAAAATTGGAGCGATCGCTAATACAGTCAAAGAATCCCTGCAAACTAGTCTAGACCAGCAACGCGTCGCCCTGGAATCCGCGCAAATTCAACTACAGCTAGAGGCGGAAACCCTAGATGTAACTATGCCGGGAATTTACAGCCCCCAAGGTCGCATTCATCCCCTCAACGGCATTATCGACCGGGCGCTAGATATCTTTGTTGGTATGGGTTACACCGTGGCTCAAGGGCCAGAAATGGAAACAGATTATTATAATTTTGAGGCTTTGAATACCCCGCCTGATCACCCCGCCCGTGATATGCAGGATACCTTCTACCTGCCAGATGGTAATCTTCTCCGTACTCATACCTCGTCAGTCCAAATTCGTTACATGGAAAGAGAAGAACCACCGATTCGGGTTGTGGCTCCAGGGCGAGTTTATCGGCGAGATAATGTAGATGCGACTCACTCGGCTGTTTTCCATCAAATAGAACTTTTAGCTATTGACGAGGGACTAACTTTTACAGACCTCAAGGGCACAATTAAAGTATTTTTACAAGCAATATTTGGCGATTTGCCAATTCGCTTCCGCGCCAGTTATTTCCCCTTTACCGAACCTTCCGCTGAAGTAGATTTGCAGTGGAATGGTCGCTGGCTGGAGGTGATGGGCTGCGGTATGGTCGATCCAAATGTACTTAAGTCTGTGGGTTATGATCCAGAAGTTTATACAGGGTTCGCTGCGGGTTTTGGTGTAGAACGCTTTGCAATGGTGTTACATCAAATCGATGATATTCGTCGCTTGTATGCTAGCGATTTGCGGTTTTTGCGACAATTTTAGGACTTATGTAAAAGTTATGTACTGCAAGCAAGGTAACAATAAATAATGACCTCAGTTTCCAGGTTAGATCAAGTTCTAGAAAGCATCGAAGATTTATCAGTAGATGAACAAGAAACATTAATTGATCTGATAAGTCATCGGTTGGCAGAACGGCGGCGTTCTGAAATTGCTGCTAATATCGCTCAAGCACAAGTAGAATATCAGACGGGTAAAGTGTTTCGTGGAACTGTTACTCAAATCATGGATGAGTTACGCAAATGAGAACTGTAGTTCTGGCATCATCGTTTAAACGAGCATTTAAGCGATTGGTACGACGACAGCCAGAATTACAAGAGCAATTGAAGAGCGGTTAGCACTACTAACCGCCGATCCATTTGATCCATTTTTGCAGTCACATAAACTAAAAGGCAAACTGTCTGGAGCTTGGGCGTGTTCAGTGGACTATGATTGTCGCATTGTCTTTAACTTCGTGCAAAATATAGAATCTGGGAAAGAAGAAATTTTGCTAATTGATATCGGCACTCATGATGAAGTTGGGGATGAAATTCGTGTCATTTCGATGAGGGAGGAAACTAAACGTGAGCAATTCATTTTCTTTCAAAGCCTCTCAAACTGATTGGGAGAGGATTGATGCAATGCAAGATGAGGACATTGATCTTTCTGACATTCCAGAAGTGACTGAAGAACAGATGAAGCAAGCGGTGCTGCGGGTTGGCGGAAAACCTGTTGAACGAGGTCAACAACGTGTCGATCTCCTGCTAGATGCTTTCATCGTCGAATACTTCAAAACAAAGGCAGGTGAGCAAGGATATCAAGTGCTAATTAATCAGGCATTGGCAGAGTATATTTTAGCAAAAAAAGTGGATTTATCAGTTTCAGAAGTTAAAGAGACTAGACCAGATTGAAGTAAACTATTTAGTACGTAATTGCCCTTTACGCGATATGACTGCAATCACTGGTAAACGTCTAACGCTTGAGGAATATTTGAAGTATGACGATGGCACGGATAGCCAGTATGAACTGGTGGCAGGTGAGTTAGTTGCCATGCCACCCGAAAGTCCAAAAAATGTCCAGATATCTCTATTTTTGCTGGTAAATTTCCTCAAGTTCGTGCCGTTCAATCGGTTAAGTAACAAAGTTGAAATTGTTGTTGCTGGTTCTCGTGCGACAACTCGCATTCCTGATTTAGTTGTGCTAACGGATGAACTTGCAACAATCTTAGAAGGTGCAACGCGATCCACAATCACCCTGGATATGCCACCTCCAGCACTAGTTGTCGAAGTTGTTTCTCCTGGCAAAGTTAACGAAGATCGGGACTATCGCTACAAACGTTCCGAGTATGCCGCAAGAGGAATTGCTGAATATTGGATTGTTGATCCACAAATAAATGCAGTTACCGTACTGATATTAGTTAACGGGTTTTATGAAAAAACCAGATTTGCAGGAAACATTGCGATCGCTTCTACTATTTTCCCACAATTACAACTAACCACAGAACAAGTACTCAATGGGGGATAAAGCAATGCGGTTAAAAGGCAGACAGACGAAGTGCCAGATCAAGGAGCCAAGTCATGAAGGTACAACACCCCCTATTTTCCCAAGTTGCCTTAGTACAGGACTTACCAGAATACAACCTGAAACGCGGGAATGTTGCAACAATTGTGGAACATTACCCCATGCCTGAAGGGGAAGAGGAGGGCTATAGTTTGGAAGGGTTTGATTTGTACCATGTGACGATTGAAGTACCAGCATCTCAAATTATCCCTATTGCCCAGTGGCAGCAAGAAGAAATGATTTTAGCCAAGTTACGCCAGCTATCTGAAGCGAGGCTGTTGCAATTACAAGACTATCTCGATTTTCTGTTGCAAAAAGAAGAGTCTGAGCATCAGAATACTTAAAGCTGTGACTGTCACTTTTTATGTTGGAACAACAAAAACGGCATAGTTACCTCTAACTATTAGTCAAAAATCTTGTTTATAATGCAGGCATAAGTTACTACGCTGTCCATAATGGCTTTAGCAGTTCTGAATCAGCAGGTACAGGATGAAATTATTCGCCTTGCAGAGGCTAAAGAAGTTGATGCCGATTTCTTGAGGGAATTTGCTTACTTTGTTATTCAAAATTCCAAAAAAGAAACTGAGTATCAATCTAAGTCACTTTCGATAGCTGAATTGAAAAAAGCAGTTTATAAACGATTTGATGTAGCTAATACGCAAGAGCTTAGAAAGTCAGGCGCTTTTATAAGTGCAACTACTGGCATGGATTCGTTTGATTTGCGTTTAGAGTCATCCTGGGAAGTTTTATACAGGAAGTTTATTGGAATTTTGCCAGGTGAAGAAAATCAGCAAGGGGAGCATCCCAGTTTTTATTTAGCGAGCAAAGATTAATCCATTAAGATAGGCACAACGGTGAGCAAGAACTTGAGGAACATTCTCAACATTCCATTGTGCGCCGGAAATTTTAGTTC
>JBGTMK010000592.1:0-20656 GCA_041743605.1 Nostoc sp. | reverse complement strand
TTTGAGTTTGATTCCAGTGTTGTAGTTTTAGAAGTTCGGGTGCTGTCATCAAAGGGAGGGTATTAATAGGTTGTTGAGAGTTATCAACAATTCCCTGAAGTAGAACTTCAAACTGTTCCGCCATCCTTTGTATAGTACTTTTCTCAAAGAGATCGGTGACGTATTCCCAAGTTAAATTTAACTGGTTATCAGATTCTATGACCAGAAGTACTAAATCAAATTTAGCAAAGGGATAGGTTAATGGGAGCCATTCAATCTCTAGTCCTGGCAAACTTAAATCGGAACTTTCATTATTTTCCAGTGCTAACATGACCTGGAATAACGGGTTATGGCTCATACTGCGCTCTGGTTGCAACTGTTCTACCAGATACTCAAAGGGGATATCTTGATGAGAGTATGCATTTAAACAAGTTTGGCGAGTTTGTTGCAGAAACTCCATAAAGCTTTGTTCAGGCTTGATTTGATTACGCAGTATCAAGGTATTGACAAAAAAGCCAATTAATCCTTCCGTTTGGCTATGGGTGCGGTTAGCAATAGGAGAACCAATACATAAGTCTTCTTGACGACTGTAACGAGAAAGCAGAATACTGAAAGCTGCCAACAAAGTCATAAACAAACTTGCACCTTGCTGTTGACTTAAAGTTTTTATGGCAAGAGTTAAGTTAGGCGATAGAGAATAGCGATCGCGATCGCCTCGGTAACTTTGCAATGCTGGACGGGGATAATCGGTAGGTAACTCCAATAATGGGGGAGCATCCTTGAGTTGATTTTTCCAGTAGTTGATCTGGGTTTCCAATACTTCCCCTTGTAACCAATTTCGTTGCCAGTTTGCGTAATCGCTATATTGAATGGGCAATGGTGCAAGGTTTGGGGTTTGACCTTGGGCAAAGGCAGTATAAACTTGTCGTAACTCACGGACAAACACCCCCATTGACCAGCCATCACTGATAATGTGGTGCATATTAATTAGTAGCACGTATTTCTGCTCTTTGAGTTGCAGCAGATTCGCTTTAAACAAAGGCCCCGTATTTAAGTCAAACGGTTCTTGAGCATGAGCATCAATCAAACGCTGGATATTTGGGGAGTCGGAAATCGCTATTGGTAAAACTCTTTCCCAGTAACCAGTCCCCAGTCCCCATTCCCTTAAAACTTCGATGTCGTCTAAATTTCGGATCGCAACCTGGGGATGTCCCGCCACTGTGGGAAAATACATCCTCAGACTGTCATGCCGATTGAGCAGATAAGCAAAACTAGAATGCAGAGCATCAATGTTGAGATTGCCATCTAGTTGCAAAGCGATCGGCATATTGTAACTGGCTGATGAGCCTTGGAGTTGCGCTAACAGCCAGAGGCGTTGTTGAGCAAAGGAAAGGGGCTTGGGCGCATCATCTGGCAAGGTTGGAATTTCTTCTGTCATGATAGTTGTGGTTTTGACAGAATTTAAGAATGCTAATATATCTGCTTTGTTGGCTTGAATTTCCTGCTTGAGTTCAGAAGTTAAGGCGTTTTTACTAGTACGAATTCGTAACTTATCGTCATCAGCCCAAATTCGGCATCCTATGTTCTGCAAACGCAACATTAAATAAACCACTTGCTCATTTTTTGTCATGTTCATAGTTCAATTTCCTCTTCGTCTGAGTTTAAAATTTGCATATCTGTGGTGAAGGAATTAACCCAAATGCAGGTATCAAGATAACTCGCTAATTCAGTGATGGTGGGAAACTCAAATATTTTACGTAGAGGTAACTCGACTTTGAACTTATCACGGATGCGGGCAATTAATTGGGTGGCTAATAAAGAATGTCCACCCAAGTTGAAGAAGTTATCATAGCGAGCAATGGTTTCACATTTAAGCAGCTTCGCCCACAATTCGGCAAGCAATTTTTCTGTCGAGGTTACAGGCAATTCAATATCTGTTGATGCAACGGTTGCATTTGGTATAGGTAAAGCTTTACGGTCTACTTTTCCATTTGGTGTTAGTGGTAGTTTATCTAACACAGTGAAATGGCTAGGAATCATATAATCAGGCAGATTTTGACCTAGAAAATCACGCCATTCAGCGAATATTGTTGGATCAACTTGATTGCTCCGATATTGTAACGGCTGGTTTGAGTAATCTTGCCAAGGTTTCAGGCGCAAATTTTTACCCTGAGCGAATCTTGGTAATATTGCCTGTCCAGAGATATTCCTTTGAAAAACAACATCGTAATTAGCAAAACCTGTAGGGCTATATTGAATGAAAATGGTATAGGGTAAATCTCGCACTAAAGTTCGGAAAATTTCGGGTTCTATGCCTGATTTAGCTGGAAAAACTACCGCTTTTAAGTCTGAAACAGTACCATCTAATTGAGCAATTTCTTCTAACAGCACCATTTCTGAAATTAGACGCGCATTGGGAATATTGTTAATGCCTAAGAAATCCGGTTGCTGAGTTGTTAAAATTCTCTCGATTGTTTCCAAATTAAGTTGTTCACCTTGCCAATCTAAGCATTGTAATTCGGCAACAGGAGTATCTGCCCGATCTAGGTGTAAAATAACGTCATAACGAAAACGACTCATTTCCGTTTGAGCATAACCTCGTTGCAATTGAATTTGCACATGACTAATCCGAGGAATTCTTTGTTTGAGGGCGATAAAGAAATCAGGGTCAATTAGTAATTCGCTTTCGGTATCAATGCTTTTTTGAATCTGTTGACGCAAGTCCTTAATTGACAAATCATCGGGGGCGCGATAAAACTCGACTGCGGTGTGGAATGCTTCTAGTAAATGGAGATTTCGCACATCGCCAATAAAGATTGAACCCTGAGTTTTCACAGCTTTGATAGCTCCCTCCAAGACTTGCAAAAAGTAATCCAGAGAGGGAAAATACTGGATAACAGAATTTATGATTACCAAATCATAAGCATTTGTCTCAATACCATCAAACTGGTTAGCTGCACTAATTTTTAAAGTAACTTTATCGTTGAGAGACTGCTGTTTGAGATGTTGTTCAATATACTGCAACGCTTCCGGTGAAAAATCTGTACCCAGATAATGCTGACAATGGGGCGCAATTTTAAACAATAACATCCCTGTCCCACAACCGATTTCCCAAATCCGTTTGGGTTCAAGTTCCAGAATTTGGGCAACTATTGTATCTCGCCATTCTTGCATTGCCCCTTGGGAAATGAGTTCTCCTGTGTAGCTATCATTCCAACCGGCTAAATTTAGAGTTAGATCATCAATTAGGGTTTGTTGCTGAGAGTAGCTATCACGAAAAACTTGTTGCCACAGTTTCACCTGTTCAGATGTTGCATCTAAGGTTTCTACATCTGTTGGTGTGGGGACAATATAAGCCAGCAAGCGCTGATTAATTGCATCTTCTCTTTGTAAAATCACAACTGCTTGCTGAATTTTCGGGTGTTTGGCTAACAAGGCTTCAATTTCACCCAATTCAATCCGAAAGCCGCGCAGTTTTACTTGGTTGTCAATTCGCCCCAGATATTCTAAATTACCGTCAGGCAACCATCTGGCTAAATCTCCGGTTTTGTAGACTCGTTCTCGTTTGCCAAATAAGTCGAGTTCGATAAATTTTTCTGCTGTGAGTTGGGGACGGTTGAGGTAGCCACGGGCTAAACCAGCACCGGCAATACAAAGTTCCCCAGGAATTCCAGGAGGTAGGGGTTGGTTTTGGTTGTCTAAGATGTAGATACGTGCATTGGCAATTGGCTGTCCGATTAATAAATCGCCAATTAGATCCATTTTCCCAGTCGCTTCGTAGACACAACACCCCACAACCGCTTCTGTTGGGCCATATTCGTTGATCAGGCGGGTATTAGGGGCATGAGTCAGCCACGGGATTATCTGGTTAGCGTGTAATGTCTCGCCACCTAAAACAAAGGCATTGACCCGATTTGGCATAGCATCAGGATTGAGTTGCTGATTTAGTATTTCCAAATGGGACGGTGTGATTTTGACTAGGGAGAGATGATTGTTTTGTTTGACGATGTTTGCTAAAGCTTCAATTTCTTGTTTTTCTCTAACTAATATGGCAGTACGTCCACAAATTAGAGGTAGATAGAGGGAGGTAATGGTTGCATCAAAGCTAAGGGAAGATTGCACAGGTGTACCTTCCCCTTGCGCTACTGCATAAAAGTCTTTTGCCCAGTGCAAATAGTTACTTAAACCACGGTGGAGTATTTGTACGCCTTTGGGTCGTCCAGTAGAGCCTGATGTGTAAATCACATAAGCTAAATCATCTTGATTTTGGATTTTAGATTTTGGATTTTGGATTTTAGAATTTTCTGGAGATTGGTTGGTAAATTTATCCTCATCTAAATATAGGATTTTTCGGGAGTGGGGAGTGGTGAGTGGGGAATGGGAAAGAGTTTCTTTATCTTTGAGTTGAGTATGAGTCAGTAAAACCTTTGCCCCACAGTCTTCGAGCATGAAACGAATGCGTTCTTGTGGGTAGTTGGGGTCAATTGGCAGATACGCCCCACCTGCTTTGAGGATACCAAACAAGCCAATGAGCATTGATAGCGATGCCTTCGGCAACGTCTTCGACGAACGCTCCACACAAATCGCTATTAATGGATTATCAGGCAATTGTTGCTCTGTTTTCAGTTCCAATAAATAATGCGCTAACTGATTAGCTTTCTGGTTCAGTTCTTCATAACTCAGGCTTTGGTCTTCAAACACCACGGCAATATTATCGGGTGTTTGTGCTGCCTGTTGTTCAAACATCGTTACCAACGTCTGATCTTGAGGATAATCGATGTTGGTTTGATTCCAAAGTTGCAGTTGTTGGATTTCTGCTGTTGTCATCAAGGGCAGTTTACTGATCGGCTGTTGAGGATTTTCGATAATTGCTTTGAGCAAGACTTCAAAGTGTCCCGCCATCCGTCCAATTGTCTCTGCCTCAAATAAATCGGTGGCATATTCCCACATACAATGTAGTTGACTATCTCTTTCGCAGAGATCGAGTGTCAGGTCAAATTTGGCAAAAGGATAACTTTGATCCAACCATTTAATATCAAGTCCTGGTAGACTAACTTTTGTCCCTGCCCCTTCGGTATTTTGCAACACGAGCATGACTTGGAATAAAGGGTTATGGCTCAAACTGCGTTCTGGTTGTAACTGTTCTACCAAATATTCAAAGGGAATATCTTGATGAGCGTAAGCATCTAGGCAAGTTTGGCGAGTTTGTTGGATTAACTCACTAAATACTTGCTCTGGCTTGATTTTGCTCCGTAATACTAAGGTATTGACAAAAAAACCGATTAATGATTCTGTGTGGCTATGGGTGCGGTTAGCGATCGCAGAACCAACGCATAAATCCTCTTGACTGCTGTAACGCCATAGCAAAATATTAAAAGCCGTTAACAGGGTCATAAATAAACTAACCCCGTGTTTTTGACTGAAAATTTTGAGTTTTTCAGTCAATTCGCTGCTCAAACGATATTCCTCTCGTCCACCTTGATAACTTTGTTGCGCTGGACGGGGATGATCAGTAGGCAAATCCAGCAATCGGGGAGCATCACCTAGTTGTTGTTTCCAGTAATTTTCCTGACTTTCTAAAATCTCCCCTTGTAACCAATTGCGTTGCCAAGTTGCATAATCACTATATTGAATCGGTAAGGGTGACAAATTCGGAGTATACCCCGCAGCAAAAGCAGCATAAGTCTGTTCCCATTCGCGCTTAAACACTCCCATTGACCAGCCATCACTAATAATGTGGTGCATATTAATCAGCAGCACATTTTTCTGTTCGCCCAGTTGCAACAGTTTCGCTTTGAATAGGGGACCAGTATTTAAGTCAAAGGGTTCTTGAGCATGGTTATCTGATAACCGTTGTACGGTTTCTGCTTGAGTCTGGGGATCGAGCGACTGTAAATCTGCGATCGCTAGCACTTCTATATCATCTAGGTTTTGGACGATCACTTGCGCCTCACCCTCTAGTGCGGGGAAATAGGTGCGTAAAATGGCATGGCGATCGAGGAGATAATCAAAACTTGCACGCAACGCTTCTATATTCAACTTGCCATCAAGTTCTAGCGCCGTTGACATATTGTAAGTAGCCGAGGTTCCGGTGTTTTCAAGTTGGGCTAAAAACCAGAGTCTCGATTGGGCAAATGACAGAGTTTTAGGAGCATTTTCAGGTTGTGGCGTGATGGGTGGTAAAGCAATTACTAAAGATGCTTTGTCAATTTCTGTTGCCAAATCAGACAAAACACTCTGTTCAAATACCTTGCGGACAGGCACTTCTACCCCAAAACTGTTACGAATACGAGTAACTAATTGGGTTGCTAACAGGGAATGTCCTCCTAGTTCAAAGAAGTTATCTTGACGACCAACAGACTTAGCTTTTAAGAGACTTTGCCATAAGATAGCCAATAATTCTTCAGTTGGCGTGACTGGCATTTCAATGTTAGTGGAAGTGGTTATATGTGGTTCTGGTAATGCTCTCCGATCTAGCTTGCCATTGGGGGTAAGGGGCAACTTATCTAACAGCATAATCTGGCTAGGAACCATATAATTTGGGAGGCGAGTTTTTAGGTAATCTTTGAGTTGACTCGCTAAATCGTTGAATCTTTTTGCCGCTGTGAAATATGCTACTAATCTGGAATTATTATCAGTTTTATATAAAATAACAACCGCTTCTTTAACTAAAGAATGCTGCAATAATAGCGATTGAATTTCACCAAGTTCAATGCGGAAACCTCGTAATTTAATTTGGTCGTCAATGCGACCTAAATATTCAAGTTTGCCATCATTTCCCCATCTTGCCAAGTCGCCAGTTTTGTAAATTCGCTCAACTTTATTGAATAATTCAACTTCAATAAATTTTGCCGCTGTTAAATCAGGACGGTTGAGATAACCTCGTGCTAAACCCACTCCCGCAATACACAACTCTCCAGGGATACCTGGAGGTAATGGTTGATTTTGAGCATCTAAAATATAGATACGGATATTAGCTAATGGTTGACCAATTGGTGTTTTTTTAGCATTGGGTTGAAGTGTAGCGATCGCTGCACCAACTGTAGATTCCGTAGGGCCATAGCCATTAAAGAAACGTCGTCCTGTTGCCCATTTTGTAACTAATTCGGTTGGACAAGCTTCACCACCAACAACTATGGTTTGCAAATCTGCTAAAGTCGCTGGAGGTAACACCGATAAGGCCGAAGGGGGTATGATGATGTGGGAAATTTTGCGATCGCTCAAGAAATTGACCAAGCCTTGACCGGATAACAAAGTCTCTTGTTTAGCCAAGTATAAACAAGCACCCATAGCTACAGTGGGAGCAATTTCAGCAACAGAACTATCAAAACTAAAAGAAGCAAACTGAAGAAAACGGCTTTGGGGTTGAATTGCAAAAGTGTTAACCAATGCTAAAGTCAAATTGGTTAACCCTCGATGCTCAATCATCACTCCTTTGGGTCGTCCCGTCGAACCAGAAGTATAAATTATATAAGCTAAATTATCAGGTGTAGTTTTTGGACTGGGATTTTGTGTGAATTCTTCAGCAAAAGTTTCGTCATCTAAACAAATTACTTGAGGAACGTTTTCCAGTTTAGCTAGGGGTAATTGATCTATAAGGAAACTTTGGGTGAGTAACACCGATGTTCCAGAATCTTCTAACATGAACTCAATGCGTTCTTTAGGATAATTGGGGTCAATCGGCATATAAGCCCCACCTGCTTTGAGGATACCGAGTACACCAATAATCATTTCTAAAGAACGTTCAACGCAGATACCAATTAAAGTATCTGGCTGAATTTGGTGATTTTGAATTAAATAATGAGCTACTTGGTTAGCTTTTTGATTAAGTTCTTGGTAAGTTAGGCTTTGGGATTCAAACACCAATGCGAGATTATTAGGGTTTTTGGCAACTTGAGCTTCAAACAAGTCAACCAAAGTTTGATTGAGGGGATAATCAGTTTGAGTTTGATTCCAGTTTTGGAGTTGCTGACGTTCCTCCTCTGTCATCAACGGTAGAGTTTTAATGGTTTGTTGAGGATTATCGACAATTCCTTGAAGTAAAACTGCAAAATTTCCCATCATCCGTTGAATGGTTTTAGCCTCAAACAAATCGGTTGCATATTCCCATTCTCCAGTTAACCCTTGGGGTGTTTCCCGAAAAATCAGCGATAAATCAAACAGAGTTGTTGTGTTTTCCCACTCGAAACGTTTAAGGGTTAATCCATAGGCATTGGTAGCTTCTTCCCCATGCCCAATGCCCCATTCCCCATGCCCAAAAACTCCATCCCC
This sequence comes from Nostoc sp., assembly GCA_041743605.1. Taxonomy (GTDB): domain Bacteria; phylum Cyanobacteriota; class Cyanobacteriia; order Cyanobacteriales; family Nostocaceae; genus Nostoc. The sequence continues at coordinate 12,406 of JBGTMK010000592.1, read as the reverse complement.
TTGTGGGTGGAGTTTTTCATTTTGCAAACTAAAAGCCACTTGAAATAGGGGATGATGAGAAAGCGATCGCTCCTTACCTAATTCATCAACTAGTTTCTCAAAGGGTAAATCTTGATGATCGTAAGCATCCAGAGTTACTTGCTTGACTCGCTCAAGTAATTCTAAGAAAGTTGGATTCCCTTGTAGATTGGTACGTAATGCTAAGGTATTGACAAAAAAACCAATTAATGATTCTGTGTAGCTATGAGTGCGATTAGCGATCGCAGAACCAACAACAATATCCTCCTGTCCACTGTAGCGCGAAAGTAACAGCGTAAATGCTGCAAGCATTGTCATAAACAGAGTTGTTCCTGACTCCTGACTCAAACGCTTTAGCTTCTGTGTTAAATCCTGATTGAGTTCCAAAAACTCGCTACGCCCTCTGAAACTTTGAACTGATGGGCGGGATTTATCAGTGGGCAATTCTAACAGAGGCGAGACTGCGGCTAATTGTTTTTGCCAGTAATTGAGTTGGGTTTCGAGTACCTTACCTTGTAACCATTGTCTTTGCCAGTGGGCAAAATCGGCATATTGCAGCGGTAATTCAGTTAAGGGAGAAGATTCTCCGGCGGAAAATGCTGTATAAAGGCTGAACAATTCACGGCGAAATATTTCCATTGACCAGCCATCACAAACGATATGATGGATGACGAGCAATAACAAATGAGATTGGTCATTCAGTTGCAACAACTTTAACCGCAGCAAAGGTGGGTTTGATAAATCAAAGGGCTGTTGCAATTCTTTTGTAGCTAACTGAGTGGCTCTGCTTAACTGATTTTCTTCAGTCAATTGTCGCCAATCTAGCACTTGCATTGTCAATTGAGGATGAGCATGAATCACCTGTATAGGCGACTCATCGACAATAGAGAAGCTAGTACGTAAGACTTCATGACGTTGAACAATTGCTCTAATCGCTTGTTCTAAAGCATTTATATTCAGAAATCCCTTAATCTGCCAGAAAAAGGGGACATTATAGACACAATTTTCGCCTTCTAATTGATCGAGAAACCACAGTCTTTGTTGAGCAAAGGAGAGGGGAAGAGGTTCTTCTCTAGATACGGATTTGAAGAGTAGAGATTGTTGTTGCTTCTTCAGTTTTTGTAGAACTAATTCTCGCTTATCTGGAGAAAGGCTTTCAAGACGTTTTAATAAATCGCTCATAATAATTAATAAAAGGGACTAGTACCGCAAGGCGGAATTCGTAATTCGTAATTCGTAATTCGTAATTAATTGTTTGCAAAGGTTTCAGACATTTAAAATGGGTGGCTGATTTACGCCAAGCTGTACTAGGGATTGGAGACTGGGTGTAAAATCGAAAAATTATGGTGCTTGCTCTTACCCACCACCCAGTACCGGAGCGGCTTTCCTCCCCCACCAACTTTTATGTATAGTGGGGGACTCCTCGCCGCGAACAGTTGAAAATTAGTTTTTTGCTCGACTCAAAAAGACTCAATTCATAACAACCCCTCTCTAAAAAACTCCGCGCACCTTTGCGATGACTCTGCGTTCCTTTGCGTTTAAAAACTCTACAAACTTCTACTCACAAAAGCAATTGTTGTGTCACCTCTTCCTCTGACAACTGATCAACTTCCCTTAAAATCTGTGCTATGGCATCATTTTCTGCTTGTTCAATTTGTTGTTCACTAACTTTTTGTGCCAGTTCAGCAATAGTCGGATTTTCAAACAGATAACGGAGAGAAAAATCTAGAGAAAAGGCTTCTCTTAAACGAGAAATAACTTGAGTAGCGAGTAAAGAATGTCCCCCTAGCTCGAAAAAGTTATCGTAAATTCCCACCTGTTTGACTTTGAGAACTTCAGCCCAAATCATGGCTAATTCTTGTTCCGTAGGCGTGCGAGGAGCAACAAAATCAACCTCTAGATTTCTTTGGGAAATATCTGGAGCGGGCAAAGCGCGGTGATTGATTTTACCATTAGGCGTTAAGGGAAATGCCTCTAGAAATAAGAAAATGGCAGGAATCATGTAATCAGGCAGCTTTTTCTTGAGGAAATTTTGCAGGGTGCTAGGTGTTGGTTGATTATCCTTGGTAACTAGATAAGCCACTAAATATTTTTTCCCAGGTTCATCTTCCCGCGCCATAACTACGACTTGCTTGATGTCAAAATGTTGAATTAAAATTGCTTCAATTTCTCCTAATTCAATCCGAAAGCCGCGAATTTTTATTTGTGTATCAATACGACCGATAAATTCTATATTTCCATCAGGGAGACGGCGTGCTAAATCTCCGGTTTTGTAGAGTTTGTCTCCCTCAATAAAAGGATTACAAATAAATTTCTCACTAGTTAATTTTGGTTGATTTAAGTAACCTCTCGCAACACTCGCCCCACCCACATAAAGTTCTCCAGGAACGCCAATTGGAACTCTGTGTAAATCCCCATCTAGTATGTAAACTATCCTGTCGCCGATGGGTTTTCCAATGGGAATTGAATGAACATTTTCAGCAAGTTGTTTGGGAATCGGATAACAACAAGTAAACACTGTACATTCGGAAGGCCCATAAGCATGAATTAATTGCGTTCTCGGCAATAATTCTAAAGCGCGACGAACATGAGGCAGGGAAACAGACTCTCCCCCAAACAGCAGTTGTTTTACTTCTAACAAACCTTGTGGCATTGTATCAATCATGAGATTGAATAACGCAGTAGTCAGAAACAGGGTGTTAACCCCTTGTTCTTGGATGATGCGGCTTAAATTTTCAGGTGTGGGAATTCTTTCTGGGTAAAGCACACAACACCCACCGTAAAGCAAGGGCGGCCAAAGTTCTAGGGTTAATGCATCCCAAGACATCGATGAATGTTGTAGCCAAATCTGCTCTGTATCAAGGTGAATATAATCAACTCCAAACATAAAACCAATAATGCTGCGATGGGTAACTTCTGTTCCCTTTGGTATTCCCGTCGAACCAGAAGTATAGATGATATAAGCTAAGTTTTCTGGGTTAACTTCACTGAGCAAATTGTCTTCACTGTATTGGGCAATGATTTCCCAATCTGAGTCAAGATTCACCACAGTTTGATTATGGATTGGCAGTCTATTTTTTAAATTATTCTGCGTTAGTAAAATCGATGTCTGTACATCTTCTATCATGAACGCCAATCTTTCTGGAGGATAAGCAGGATCTAGTGGTATGTATGCCCCACCAGCTTTGAGGATAGCCAGTATTCCTACTACCATTTCTTGCGATCGCTCGACACAAATTCCCACCCGCACTTCGGGTTTAACTCCCAACGCTTGTAAATAATGAGCTAATTTATTGGCGCGGTTATTCAACTCCCGATAAGTTAAATATTGTTGTTTATATACAATTGCTAATGCATCTGGGCTGTTTTCTACCTGTTCTTCAAACAAAATATGAATACATTGGTAATTAATATAATTTGTTGGTTGTTGATTTTCTAGCAGAATTAACTTTTTTTCTTCAGTTGCACTGAGTAGAGATAATTGATAAATATATTGTTGTAGATTAGTTGCTATTCCTGTGAGCAATGTTTGGAAATTTTCAATTATGCGGACAATTCCCTGTTCGTCAAAGCGGCTGGTATCATAAACAATCCTGCCAGATAATTGTGAAGCAGGATTAATCACTACAGCCAGAGGATAATTCGTGCGTTCAAAACAACTAATATGACTAACTTCTAAAGTTTTCTTGGTTTCCTGTTTAGCCGCATCTATCGGATAATTTTCAAATACTAAAATAGTTTCAAACAGTGGTATTCCTGGAGAAATATCACTCATTTGTTGAATTTCTGCCAGGGGATAATAAGCATACTGTTCCTGCTCAAATGTCTGGCTTTGTAAATGCTTGAGCCAGGGCAATAACTCTGTTTTTCCACTGACTTGTACCCGTATGGGGAGGGTATTTATTAATAGCCCCACCATCGAATCCACTCCTACAAGCGTTGATGGACGACCGGATACAGTTGCACCAAACACGACATCGCTTTCCCCACTGTAGCGGGAAATTAGTAATGCCCATGCTCCCTGCACCAAATTATTCAAGGTTAAATGGTGCTGTCGCGCCACATATTGTAGTTTTTCAGTTACCGTTTGAGATAATTGAAACGGTTGCTCATTATATATTCTTTGTTCTTGTTCTCTGTTACCTATTAAAAAAGTAGGAGTTTCAAATCCCCGGAGAGTTTTTTGCCAAAAATTCTTGGCTTGATCAATATCCTGTTGCTGTAACCATTGAATATATTCTCGATAGGGGCGAACAGGTTGGAGGCGTAAATGTTCACCTCGCTGATGCACTTCATAAAAAGCTAAAACTTCTTTGAGAACAATCTGCATCGACCAGCCATCAAAGAGGATATGATGATGACTCCAAATAAATTGGTAAGTTTGCTCTCCTAGCTGGATGACAGTAAAGCGCATTAGAGGAGCTTGAGCTAGATCAAATCCTTTTTGGCGATCGCATTTCAAAAAATCCTCTAGCTGCTGTTGTTGTTCATCAGCTGTTGAATGCCGCCAGTCCAGCTTTTCCCACGGGAGATCCATTTGCTTACTCACCATTTGCAAAGGCTTTTCTATCTCTTCCCAATAAAAGGAACTGCGTAAAGCTGGATGTCGCGCCACAACCTGTTGCCAAGCTTCCACAAAAGCAGAAAAATTTAATTCTCCAGAGAGGGTGCAAAGCAACTGCTCAAAATAAACTTCCGACTCTGGCGCATAAAGGGTATGAAACAGCATCCCTTGCTGCATGGGCGAAAGTTCATAAAGGTCTTCGATATTGTTCATGAGATTGGGGAATGGGGAGTAGGGGGCAGGGGAGCAGGGGAGCAGGGGGGCAGGGAGCAGGGAGCAGGGGGCAGGGAGGAGAATAATTAATAACCAATGACAAATGACCAATGACAAATGACAAATGACAAATAACAAATGACTACTTCGTTTTAATTTTGGCTAGGAATTTGTCAAGCTGTTTTTGGCTGAGTCTGGCTGCTGAGAAGTCTGAAGGTGTATGACCGATCGCACCAGGGGATTGACAGTGGGTAATGAGCGATCGCAATGCCTCTATGAACCCAACAGCCAAACCCTCGATGGTGTCTCGTTTATGAACTTTCTCGCTGTAATTCCAAGTCATTTCCAGCCTTTCTGCACGAATAAATCCGCTTACTCCTAATAGGTGGCTGCGCTGATTAACTAAACTCTGTTCAGCTTTAAAATCTTCAGCCAAACCCAATACAGCAGATGCCTTAAGCACCTGATCGAATTGACCAAGGTAGTTAAAACTCACTTGTGCTTGGGGTAAATCCCGTAATTTCGTGCGTATTGTCTCGTCCGGGTGCAAATATCGCAACACGCCATAGCCGATGCCCCGGTTGGGGATGTGCCGTAGTTGTTCTTTAACTGACTTTAAAGCCTCTCCTGCCTCTTGTTCAACTTCTTCTAGCTGTAAATGAATGGGGAATAAGGTAGTAAACCAGCCGACAGTCCGCGACAAATCCACATCCTCAAACAAGTCTTCTCGTCCATGTCCCTCTAAATCAACGAGTAAAGAACGTTTTCCCGTCCATTGGGCAAAGCTTTGCACTAGGGCAGTCAACAGTACATCATTAATTTGAGTGTTGTAGGCAGAGGGTACATTCTGCAAGAGGGCGCAGGTTTGTTCTTCAGTTAAGGAAAGTGACACAGAAGCGGTTGAAGCTAAGGTGTTATCCTCTTTACTTGAAGGATAATCTACTGGCAAAGCGGTAACTTTTAAACTAGACTCATTTAGCCAGTAATTCAACTCATTTGATGATTTTGGGTATTCTGTTAGGCGATCGCTCCAAGATTGAAAGGATGTTGTCTTTAGTGGTAATTTAATAGCTTCGCCACGGCTGATTTGCTGGTAAGCTGTAGCCAAATCTTCGAGCAAAATCCGCCACGAAATGCCATCTACTACTAAGTGATGGATGATGAACAGTAATCTGCCGGGTTTATCGTTGCCTAACCTAAATAACGTCACTTGTGCGATCGCTCCAGTTGATAGATTCAAGCTAGCCTGGAGTTCAGCATCCGTCGCTTTCATTACTGTTTGTTGTTCTTCTGGCGACAGGTGCGACAAATTGATGACGCTAAATGGCACAACTTCCTGGGTAGGGGCGTTAATCTGCTGCCAGTTTTCCCCTTCTTGTGTAAAATGTGAACGCAAAACATCGTGATGCATCAACAATTGTTGCACGACTCGCTGTAATAGCTCTGGTTGCAAGTCTGCCGGCACTTCTAGCATGGCTGACTGGTTAAAGTAATCAGGTTCGGGCAATTTCTGCTCGAAAAACCAGTGTTGGATGGGTGTCAGCGCTACTGTACCTGTGACTAACCCTTGTTCGGCTTTGACAGAGCGAGCAATTCCTGCCACAGCAGCTAACTCAGCAATTGTTTGGTACTGAAATAGCTGCTTAGGGGCAATTTGGATACCCGCCTGATTGGCTCTTGAAATTACCTGAATACTGAGGATGGAGTCTCCGCCCAATTCAAAGAAGTTATCGTGGATGCTGACTTGTTTTAGTCTTAAAATTTCCGACCAAATCGCCGCTAATTTCTCTTCTGTAGGAGTTTGCGGTGCAACAAAATTATCTTCTACACTCAGTGAAAGTTCGGTGGCTGGGAGGGCGCGGTAATCTACCTTCTGGTTTGGAGTCATTGGTAGGGCTTTCAGCAGTGCGATCGCTGAGGGCATCATATAATTAGGCAACTTCTGTTTCAGGAAATGGCGCAGTTCATCGGTGGTTGGTTCCGGCTGGTGCGGAACAACATAAGCCACAAGGCGCTTTTGTCCAGGGATATCTTCACGAGCAATGACTACAGCTTGAAATACCTGTGGGTGTTGTCTCAGCAACGTTTCGATTTCTCCCAACTCAATGCGGAAGCCGCGAATCTTCACCTGATTGTCAACTCGTCCGAGATATTCTAGGTTTCCATCGGCGCGAAATCGTGCTAAATCCCCAGTTTTATATAATTTTGGATTTTGGATTTTGGATTTTGGATTGTGAAATGGATTCTCGATAAATTTCTTTGCCGTAAGTTCAGGGCGTTGCCAATATCCTCTAGCTAATCCGGCTCCGCCAATGTGCAATTCTCCGGGAACTCCTATTGGTACTGGTTGCAGATATTGATCCAGAATATAAACTTGAGCATTGCTAATCGGTCGTCCAATTGAAACGGAGTTAGCTGAGGTTAAGCGATCTAACACCATTTTTTTGTGAAGCTGCATATAATTCACCCCCCGGCTATCGCCGCCCCCCCTTGGCAAGGGGGGACTACAGGGGGGTATTATTATGTGTCTCTTCATACATAATTGGTATAAAGTGGTTATAACCGTTGCTTCCGTTGGCCCGTAACTATTGAGTAATTGGGGTGGATTGCAGAGGTGAGCAACACTACTGTGCCAGTGCTTCACTTTTTCGAGTTGAGCTTCTTCTCCCCCAATAATCACCATTCTCAAACTTTCGGGAATTCGGGAATCTTCAGAGGTAAGTTCCGCTACTAATTGATGCCAGTAAGCTGTGGGAAGATCCAAAACAGTTAACTGCCATTCTCGGCAACACCGCCAAAATTCATCGCTGGAGTGCAACATTTCTTCGGTTCGCAACACTAATGTTGCGCCGACTGAAAGACAAGGTAAGATTTCTTCAATAGATGTATCAAAACAGATAGATGCAAATTGCAGAATATTATCAGTTGCATTAATTCCATATTCATGCATAGCACTGATGACAAAATTCATTAGCGATCGCTGTTCAATCATCACCCCTTTAGGTTTACCCGTAGAACCAGAGGTGTAAATAATGTAGGCGAGGTTATGCGGCTGAACGTTAGTAATCGGATTGGCTGTACTTTGTTGAGTAATTATTTCCCAGTCTGTATCTAAACAGATGGTTTTGCCGGCATAATCTGGTAGTTTTTCCTGAAATCTTTCTTGAGTCAGCAGAATGCTCAGTTGCGTATCTTCGAGAATATCAGCCAATCGCTGTTGGGGATAGCTAGGGTCAAGGGGAATGTATGCACCCCCCGCTTTGAGAATGCCGAGTAAGCCGATAATCATTTCTAGAGAACGCTCAACGCAGATACCCACTAAGGTTTCTGGTTTGACTCCCAAACTTTGTAGATAGTGTGCAAGTTGATTGGCGCGATCGCTCAATTCGCGGTAAGTTAGCTGTTGATCTTCTTGCTGAATAGCTACAGCATCGGGAGTTAGCTCCACCTGAACTGCAAATAACTCATGAATACCCTGATTAAAGGTGTACTCTTTCTGAGTCTGATTCCACTCCACCAATAATTGCTGCTGAGTCTCCGTTAGCAGTGGTAATTCTGAAACTCGCTGCTCTGGGTTAGCAACAATCCCCTCTAGTAAAGTTTGATACTGCTCTAGCATTCGTTGAATTGTGGCAGCATCAAATAGATCGCTGTTGTATTCTAAAACTAAGGTGATTCCCTTCGCTCCCGTTTTAGAACCGTTCTGCACGCGTTGCTCAGAACGCGGTATAACCAGTAAATCCAGATCAAACTTTGCTGATTTATTGCTGATAGGTTCATGCAAGCTAATGTCCAAACCAGGGAGACTCAAATCCGGCATAGGAGAATCATGGAAGCTGAACATCACCTGAAATAGAGGATTGTGGCTTAAATTCCGTATTGGTTTGAGAACTTCCACCACCTTATCAAAAGGTAAATCTTCGTTGGTATATGCTTCCAATGTGACTTGGCGGACTCGGCCGAGTAATTCCCGAAATGTGGGATTGCCAGACAAATCAGTGCGTAGAACCAGGTTATTGACAATCATGCCAATTAACTTTTCTACTTCGTGCATCCGCCGATTGGCAACAGCAGTTCCTACGCTGAGGTCGTCCTGCCCAGTGTATCGGTGCAATATTACCAAAAAAGCTCCCAGCATGGTCATAAATAAGGTGACACCTTCTTGACGACTCAAAACTCGCAGAGATTCGCACAAGTTGATGGGAAGTTCCACCCTAATTTGATCGCCATTATAAGTTTGCTCTGTTGGTCGCGGGCGATCATAAGGTAATTCCAACAACGGTGAACTACCGGATAATTTCTGCTGCCAATAAGTTAATTGGGTTTGGGCTTCTTGGCTTTTGACCCACTGTCGCTGCCAATGGGCAAAATCCACAAACTGGAGGATTGGCTCAGTCAACGGGGAAGGATTACCCAAACAGAAGGCTTGATAAAGTTCAAGCAACTCACCCAGAAATACATTAAATGACCAACCATCATGAATTATGTGATGCTCGATGTGGAGCAATAGATGTTCTTGGTTGCTCAACCTCAACAAAACCCACTTAACTAGTGGTAGTTGATTGAGGTCAAACGGCTTTTGTACTTCTGCCTCAACTAGGCGCTGAACTTCTGCTTCCTGCTCAGATTCAGGAAATGTCTGGAGGTCAATAACTTTAAAGTTAATTGGTGGCGCTGAGTGGATTATCTGAAATAGCCGTCCATTCACCGCCGGATAAGTCGTGCGAAATATTTCATGACGGCGCACAATCTCGTTGAGGCATTGTTGTAATACCGCCACATTCAGCTGACCCTTAAATCGCATAGTTGCCTGAAATTGGTAGGCACTACTTTCAGGAGCCAATTGCTGAATAAAGTACACTCGCTCTTGGGCAAAGGAAACTGGTAAGAGTCCCTCACGCTCAATTCGTTGGATGGTGGGACGCTGTAACTGCTGCTTTAACTGACTGTGCTGTTCGATTAGTTGAGCTAAACCTGCGATACTGGGATTTTCAAAGATGTGGTGAAAAGACAACTCGACTTGGAAAACTTCGCGCACGCGGGAAAGGATCTGAGTTGCAATTAGGGAATGACCACCCAACTGGAAAAAATTGTCATTGACTCCAATCTGCTCAAGTGCTAGTAACTCAGCCCAGATGAATGCTAACGTCTCCTCAATTGGGCTACGAGGTGCGACAAAAGTTTCTTCGAGAGCGGGGCGTGTGCGATCGCAACCTGGAAGATTTCGACGATCCACTTTACCATTGGGCGTAAGGGGCAACGAGTCTAAGATTACAAAGACTGCTGGCACCATGTAGTGGGGCAGCTTTTCTTGGAGGAAACGTTTTAGAATAGCGGCGATGGCTTCACGCTTTTGATTAAGGACAATATAGGCGACAAGGCGCTGATCACCAGGGATATCTTCACGGACGATTACCACCGCTTGCTGTACATCCGAATGTTGATTCAAAAGCGCCTCAATTTCTCCTAATTCAATGCGGAAGCCGCGAATCTTCACCTGATGATCAATTCGCCCCAAAAACTCAATATTGCCGTCTGGTAAATAGCGTGCTAAATCCCCAGTTTTATATAATCTACTCTTTCCCGCCTTCTGCCTCCTGCCTCTGCCTCCTGCCTCCTGCCTTCTGCCTCCTGCCTCCTCAAAGGGATTGAGGATAAATTTTTCTTTGGTTAATTCTGGACGGTTGAGGTATCCTCGTGCTAAACCATCGCCACCAATATATAATTCACCAGCAGCACCAATAGGAACTGGTTGAAGTTGGGAATCCAGTATATAGATTTGTGTATTAGAGATTGGGCGACCAATCGGTATATTTGTAGCCTCTTCTGAAATATCCTGTATTAGATACCAACAAGCAAATGTTGTACTCTCAGTTGGGCCATAAGCATTCAGCAATCGCTGTGGCGCCCCATTCTTGAAAACTGCTTTCACTGACTTGAGATCAAGAATATCGCCCCCAATTAATAAATAATGCAGGTCTTTAAATGCTTCAGGGACAACGCTAGCTAACTGATTAAATAAGGCTGGCGTCAAAAATAATACACTAATCTTTTGTTCGCAGATGTACGCTGCGAAATTGTGGGGCGAAAGCACAATATTCTGAGGAATTACCACCAGCCTAGCCCCGTGGAGGAGAGAACCCCAGATTTCAAATGTAGCTGCGTCAAATGAAGTATTTGACGCTTGAGCAACACGTAGTTGACCGCCGTAGATATCGCTCGGCATAAACTGTATGTAGTTGGTGTTGCATACTAACCGATTGACAGCCCGATGTGATACAGCTACTCCCTTTGGTGTTCCCGTAGAACCAGAGGTGTAGATAACGTAAGCGAGGTTTTCAGCCGTAACATTACTAATAGCATTCTCTTGGCTGTATTGATTGATGGATTCCCAGTCAGTATCCAGATAAACCACCTTCATCCCACTACCAGCAAACCTTTCAGCAAACTTTTGCTGCGTTAATAGCACCTGCACTTGTGAATCTGAGAGCATGAAAGCTAGACGCTCTTTGGGATATGTCGGATCTAACGGCACATAAGCTCCACCCGCTTTGAGGATACCCAAACTACCCACTACCATTTCCCAGGAGCGCTCAACGCAAATGCCTACTAGAACTTCTGTATCTACTCCTAGAATTCGCAAATAATGTGCTAATTGATTGGCTCGGTGGTTCAACTCTTGGTAGGTTAGTTGTTCCTCCTTAAAGACGACAGAAATATTCTCTGGAGTTTTTTCTACTTGTGCTTCAAATACCTGATGGATGCATAGATGTTTGGGATAATCTACCGTTGTATCATTCCATTCAATTAATATTTTATGTCGTTCCTGCTCAGTTAAAGCACAAAAATCATCAACATACTGAGTAGAGTTAATGATAATTTCTTCCATAATAAACTGAGTATAAAGGTTGAAAGTTTTAGTAAAGTTATAGTTTTTGAATATATGCTTAACCCGGCTCTATAGCTATTTTTTTGAAAAATAGGTAGACCGATTTTTCGGCTTGTAGTAGAGGATGTTTAAAAAGTCCTCTATCCTCTTAGATAACAGATATCTCAATACGGTTCGTTTAAGGTTTTCTGCCGTCAAGATGAAAGACTGATTATTGTAGAGACGGCGATTCATCGCGTCTCTTGTCTTAACCAAACAGTATTGATAGATATCTTGCACGAATCTTTTAAAAGAGTAGGCCTTTGAGGCTTAATCTGATGAGATCAGACTCAGAGGCCATTTTATTTGCTCACAGCAATTTGCTGCGATCGCTTTACTGACACCAATCGGAAAATAGAATACGAATGGATAGATATCTCAAAGCAAAATACAGTCAGCTTTTCAGACTCCCAAATCCCAATCTAAAATCCAAAATAGTATTAGTGCTATTTGATTTAAAATTTTACCGAATGTAATAGTGAAATTATTCCTCGACAATTTCAATTGTTTTTGGTGGCTGAATCTCTTCAGGATCAATAATAACTTCTGGACTCAGTTCATTTCTCAGTTTGAGTTTTAGCTCCTCTGAAATGGGTAAATCTTTAATTTCTTTAAGGAGATATCTCACGGATTCTGTTTTACTACGTTCTGTATAGATGGCCTTGAGAACAGCTTCAATTCCA
>JBGTMK010000591.1:0-4815 GCA_041743605.1 Nostoc sp. | reverse complement strand
AACGATACCTTGCTAGGTGAAAACGGCAATGATGTTCTGTACGGTGGTCTTGGTAACGATAGCCTTGATGGAGGAACTGGAAATGACACCCTATATGGCGATGATGGCAACGATACCTTGCTAGGTAGAAATGGCGATGATTTACTAGTTGGCGGTAAGGGAAGAGACTTATTGACAGGTGGTAATGGTAGCGATCGCTTCTACCTGAATGATACTCGCACTGGAGATTTTGATACCATTACTGACTTTAATATTGGGCAAGATCAAATCTTGATTTCCAAGTCAGAATTTGGACTTAGCCAAGCCCTGGGTACACTTAACCCCAGCTTATTTAGACTTGGGATAAGTGCAACGGCAGCGAGCGATCGCTTGATCTACGACAAAACTACAGGTAATCTGTTCTTTGATGAAGATGGATCTGGCACTCTTGCAAAAGTTCAGATAGCTAAATTATCTAATCAGGCTGCGATCGCTAGTACCAATATTACTGTGATTGCATAGCTTTGTTGATCGCGCTTATATCCCCTTGTGCTTGGGGATATAAACGCGGTACCAGAAAGTGTCACACTAAATATTAAAGTCTATAGAAAAGCCTATGACTCAGCAACCAACTGATCTAGACAATAAAGCTGTATTTGAGCAGTTGTGGGGAATTACCAAGGAACTCCACCAAAAACTAGAGACTCGTTTTCAGTTACATCCAGACCCTTCTGTAGAAGATTTACAGCAATACAGCAGTCTCGATGGTAATATGAAGGGTTCACTCACCGCTTTTTCCGGGAAAGAAATTGATTGGCTAGTGCATTCGTGGCTAGGAAACCCGGAAAAATCAAACTTTACCACCATGCGTCTCACCACTTGGTTGAAGTCACATATCCAGGTTCCGCATTTGGCGTTTGAGTTTGGCACACTTCCAAATGCAGATATTTTCTTTTATATAGATTACATTCCCCGGACTGAGCTTTTAACCGATTTAGCATATCTCGATCGCTATTATGAGCCAGTTAACCAAACATTTTTAAAGTTGCAGTCAGACTCGCGGCTAAAATTATTTACTAGCAAAAGTGCATATATTCGCCTGTTTCAATCGCCTGTAAGCTTGTGTTACACAGGCGCACCTACTATTGAAACCCTTGAACTGATTCGCACACTTGCACATGAAACACTCGATCGCTGGTTAACTTGGGTAGATGCAGCGGAACCTATGCCAGAAGATGCACAGGAGGCTTTAGCTGCTCGTGATTTGGCGCTACGCCGAATCAGTGCTGAACGTGATCCAGGTAATAAATTTGCCGCACAACTGTTTGGCTCGGAATTGACAGATAAACTTGTGCGATCGCTCTGGGGTGGCGATCGAATTGGTCATTAGTCATTTGTCCTTTGTTCTTTGTCAGTTGTCCTTTGTCCTTTGCTAATGCAATACTTCTCTACGAGAGGCTGCACCAACGGCAAAGCTCAGTAAAAGTGACCAATGACAAATGACAAATGACAGAACCAATAGAAGTCCGTAATCCCCGAACTGGCAAATTTGACTACGTAATTATACCGCCACCTCCAAGGTTGGTGATGCAGCAATGTAAGCGCACGCGGAGGGCACAAGTTCGCTGGCAGCAGTTGGGTTTAGAGGGGAGAATTGAAGCTTTACAGCAGTGGAAGGAAGCGATATTATCTGGACGCGATCGCCTCACGGAAGCTTTGGTAAATGATACAGGAAGATTATCAACCTCAATATTAGAAATAGATTCCTTCCTCTCTAGCATTGATCGCTGGTGTAGGTTAGCACCAGAATTGCTGCAAGAATCTGCAAAAAACACAGCAATTCCTTTTATTGCTTTGCAGCAAACATCCGTTCCTTATCCCCTCGTTGGCATAATTAGCCCGTGGAGTTTTCCGTTGTTGCTGTCTACCATTGATACCATTCCGGCATTGTTGGCAGGTTGTGCTGTGATTGTCAAACCCAGTGAAATTGCTCCCCGCTTCGTAGCACCACTGATTACAGCACTTAACGCCGTCCCGAAATTGCGTGATGTATTAACTTTTGTTGAAGGAGCAGGGGCAACGGGATCTATTTTGATTGAGAATGTAGATTTGGTATGTTTTACAGGCAGTGTAGCCACAGGGAGAAAAGTGGCCGAAGCAGCTGCTAAACGGTTTATTCCGGCTTTTTTGGAATTAGGGGGAAAAGATCCTGCGATCGTTTTAGAATCAGCCAACTTAGAATTAGCAACCTCAGCAATATTGTGGGGTTCTGTCGTCAATACCGGACAGTCATGCCTTTCAATTGAGCGAATTTACGTTGCAGACTCCATATTTGAAAAGTTTTATCATCAACTAGTAGCCAAAGCTTCCCGTCTTCAACTAGCCTACCCCACAGTTGAAAGTGGAGAAATCGGCCCGATCATCGCTGAAAAACAAGCAGCCATTATTAGCGATCATCTCCTAGATGCAGTGGAAAAGGGAGCAGTAATTCACTGCGGCGGTGTAATTGAAGACTTAGGTGGGGCTTGGTGGTGTCGTCCGACAGTTCTCACCCAGGTTAATCATTCTATGAAAGTGATGACTGAAGAGACTTTCGGCCCCATTATGCCAGTAATGCCTTTTGGCACAGTAGAGGAAGCAGTATCTTTAGCCAATGACTCATTTTATGGATTGAGTGCTGCTGTATTTGCCTTAGAAGCCGAAGCTTTAGAAATTGCCCATCAGATAGATGCAGGTGCTATCAGTATCAACGATGCTGCACTCACCGCCATCATGCACGAGGGAGAGAAAAACGCCTTTAAATTCTCCGGTTTGGGAGGATCACGCATGGGTGCGGCGGCGCTGAAACGGTTTATGCGAAAAAAAGCTATTTTGATTAAAACTAACGCTACTAATGACCCTTGGTGGTTTGATAATGGGGAGTAACCAATGGCGTAGCTTACCGCCGTACTCCTTTGGAAAAGCAAGCTACGCAAAGCGTCTCCAAGAGTTGGCATCGCATTCTCATTCTGTTCCAAATATTTGTTTTACCAGAAGCGATCGCCTCTGCCACAATTTCGTCTACGATAACCAAAGCACCTGGAAGAATTTTGATATTTTTGGTTCAGAATGGGAGTCTATTCGTTCAGAACATGAGTCCATTCGTTCAGAACACAAGTCTATTTGTTCACTTGGTCAGTGGTATGGTATTGAAGTATGGCAAAGACAGCCAGGAATATGAGATGACAGGCGGGGTACGCCTACGCATTCGTAAAGCCACCATCACCCGGTTAAAATCGACCGCAGATTTAAAAGCGGCTGCTAAACAGACGGCGTAATGAGCAATAAGTAGGCATCATTCACGGTGAATAATGCCCGATAGCACTTTTGAGAAGATGCGATCGCTTCATTCCCTTTGAACAATGCCAACCCTTAACCCGTGAGTTTGGGAGCACGCTACAAATGGTCTGATGGGAAACGAGAAGAATATGAATTTCCAGGAATATACAAAGATAATAAGCTCTAGTTTGACACAGATCGCATTGAAGGAAAAGCCTGGGAAGCCGATGATTCCATTGTTATTTTGTGGTTTACTTATAAGACAAACCCAGATATGAGCTTATATGAAATGATCTACATTAGTCCTGACAATAACAATTGCGCCCGCACTTGGCATTGGTTTAAAAACAATCAAATCTTTCAACGCACTTTAATTCAAGAAGAACGGCTAAGATAGTAATTTCTCCTTTCAGAGATAATCCGTCATTATTCTCCAGTCCGCGCAGACAGACTTTCTTTGTGTAGCCACGACTTCCAGTCGTTAGGCTTTGATCTCAAATTTCAACTTAGTAAGGTACACGCATGGCCAAAGGTGACAAAATAAACTTTTCTACTCCTAGCGGTTTCCCAGAATTTCTGCCTAGCGAAAAGCGTCTAGAATTATATTTGCTAGATATCATTCGTAGAGTTTTTGAAAGCTATGGATTTACGCCCATCGAAACACCTGCTGTAGAACGTTTAGAAGTCCTGCAAGCTAAAGGGAATCAAGGCGATAATATCATTTATGGAATTGACCCCATACTGCCACCAAATCGACAAGCCGAGAGAGATAGATCGGGCGAAACTGGTTCAGAAGCCAGAGCTTTAAAGTTTGATCAAACAGTTCCTTTGGCGGCGTATATTGCCCGTCACCTGAACGAATTAACCTTTCCCTTTGCCCGTTACCAAACCGATGTAGTTTTTCGGGGAGAACGGGCGAAAGATGGGCGTTTTCGTCAGTTTCGTCAGTGCGATATTGATGTAGTTGCTCGTCGTGAACTCAGTTTGCTTTATGATGCTCAAATGCCTGCAATTATCACTGAGATATTTGAAGCAATTAATATTGGCGATTTTCTGATTCGCATCAACAACCGAAAAGTTCTGACTGGTTTCTTTAAATCACTGGGAATTGTCGAGAATCAAATTAAATCGTGTATTGGTATTGTTGACACACTAGAAAAGATTGGTGAAAGTAAAGTAAAACAAGATTTAGAAAAAGAAGGAATTTCAGTCGAACAGGCGCAAAAAATTATTGAGTTTATTAAAATTGACGGTTCGATTGATGACGTATTAGACAAGCTCAAGCATCTCGCCCAAAATCTGCTAGAAACTGAGCAATTGAGTTTAGGTATTACCGAATTAGAAACGGTAATTGCAGGGGTGCGTAATCTCGGAGTTGCCGAAAACCGTTTCTGTATTGATTTATCTATTGCCCGTGGTCTTGATTACTATACTGGCACAGTTTACGAAACCACTCTATTAGGACATGAAGCTTTAGGTAGTATTTGTTCTGGTGGTAGATATGAAGAATTAGTCGGG
>JBGTMK010000590.1:0-3296 GCA_041743605.1 Nostoc sp. | reverse complement strand
AGTCTTTGAGCTTCTGCTCTACCTTTAGCGCGATTAATGTCTGCTTGTGCTTCTTGTTCAGCTTCACGTGCTACATAAACGGCTCTTTGCGCCCGTTGTTCAGCAATTTGTTTTTCTTCGACTGCTCTGGCAAATTCTGGCGAGAATGCTAAATCAACTACGCTAGTATCTAATACAATTATCCCATATTTGTCTAAGCGATCGCCTAACGCTTGATCAAAGTCTTCTTTTAATTCACTTCTTTTGGTAATCGCTTCTTCTACTGTTCTTCTAGCTGCGGCAATTTTAAATGCTTCTTGTGTCTGAGGGGCAATGATTTTTGATACAATATTTTCTAATGTTCCTTGTTTCCTTCTTACTTCAACTACCTTTATCGGATCGAGGCGAAAGTTAATCGCAAATCTTGCAGATAAGTTTTGCAAATCCTTCGTAGAACTCTCTGCTGGTACTTCAAATTTTTGCACTGTTAAATCATACACATCTATCACGGTGATAAAAGGCGGTTTCACGTGAATACCTTCCAATAAAGCGCCATCTCTGGCTTTACCCAAAATGCTGATTACTCCTGCTTGTCCTGGGTTAATAATGATAAAGGAGTTTAACCCGATAATCACTAGTATTGCTAACACAATTCCCAAAACTGTAGTTTGCCAATTTCCGAATTCCTGATTTTTCAAGTTCTTCTCTCCAATATTGAGTGCTGAGTGGTGAGTGCTGAGTTAAGAGTTGAAGAGTTAGAAGTTAGGAGTTAGGAGTTAAGAGTGATTATTCTACTTATTGTCTCCTTTTCCCAATCCCCAGTCCCCAGTCCCCAATTTAAGTGTCTCATTAGTCTGTCTGAATCAATCTTCAGACTCAGAACTCAGGACTCAGAACTTTGTTCCGTGGTAATATCAGTTGCACGAAACCGCAAAATGCCGTGGCTACTGTATTAAAATCTGATCGGGTATCAAGAAGGCGTAAACATTCAACGCATCCTCTCCGGCGTTTGCTTGAGTATGGACACCAGTATCGTAAACAAATTTGGCTGGCAACTACTTATTCTATCCTCAATAAATTTTTCGACTTGGCACCACCCGGCTTAATTGGCGTGGCGGTGGATGTGGTAGTCAAGCAGCAGGATTCCATAATTGCACAGTTAGGGGTGCGGGATGTCTTTCAACAATTTTTGATTATTTCCTTCCTGACTGTGGTCATTTGGATACTAGAATCGGTTTTTGAGTACGCCTACGCTCGACTTTGGCGAAATTTGGCTCAGAATATTCAGCATGACTTGCGTTTGGATGCATACAAACATTTGCAAGAGTTGGAATTGGCTTATTTTGAAGAACGCAGCACTGGCGGTTTAATGTCTATCCTTAGTGATGATATTAACCAATTAGAGCGGTTTTTGGATGGAGGAGCGAATGATATTATTCAAGTTTCCGCAACTGTTCTAATTATTGGCGCTGCTTTCTTTATTCTGGCTCCTAGTGTAGCGTGGATGGCTTTGTCGCCAATGCCATTTATTCTCTGGGGTTCTTTTGCTTACCAACGACTACTTGCGCCTCGCTATGCTGATGTCCGGGAAAAAGTAAGTTTTCTCAATTCGCGGTTGTCAAATAATATCAGCGGAATTACTACTATTAAAAGTTTCACCGCTGAAACTTATGAAGCCTCTCGTTTGGAATTAGATAGTGATGCTTATCGCCGCAGTAATTCCAAGGCAATTACTCTTTCTGCTGCTTTTGTACCGTTAATTCGGATGCTGATTTTGGTGGGGTTCACGGCATTACTGTTATATGGCGGGATGGCAGCGGTTTCTGGAGAAATGTCTGTTGGTGCTTACAGTGTATTAGTATTTTTAATCCAGCGTTTGCTGTGGCCTTTAACTAGATTAGGCGAAACCTTTGACCAATATCAAAGGGCAATGGCTTCTACTAATCGAGTCATGAATTTATTAGATACTCCTATCGCTATTCATACAGGAAATGTCGCGTTACCTGTGGATGAAGTGCGCGGTGAAGTGCAATTTAAAAATGTTTATTTTGCCTATAAAGATAGATTTGCAGTGCTTAAAAATCTGTCTTTGGATATTCCGGCGGGGAAAACTATTGCAATTGTCGGTTCTACTGGTTCTGGTAAAAGCACTTTAGTCAAACTTTTATTGCGGTTGTATGAGGTGCAAGCTGGAAGCATTACTCTCGATGGTATTGACTTGCAAAGTTTGAATTTACAAGATTTGCGGCGCTGCATTGGTTTGGTGAGTCAGGATGTCTTTCTATTTCATGGCACTGTAGCGGAAAATATTGCCTATGGTAGCTTTGAGACTACAGAGCAAGAAATCATCACGGCGGCGAAGGTAGCCGAGGCGCACGAATTTATTATTAACTTGCCCCAAGGTTATGAGACAATTGTGGGGGAAAGAGGACAAAAGTTATCTGGTGGACAAAGACAACGGATTGCGATCGCACGGGCAGTCTTGAAGAATCCCCCCATTTTGATTTTAGATGAAGCTACCTCGGCGGTGGATAATGAAACAGAAGCGGCAATCCAGCGATCGCTAGAAAGGATTACAGTAGATAGAACTACAATTGCGATCGCTCATCGTCTTTCCACCATCCGCAATGCCCATTGCATTTATGTCATGGAACATGGGAAATTAGTAGAGTCGGGAACCCCTGAGCAATTGCTGGAGAAAGATGGAATTTATTCCAGCCTTTGGCGTGTACAATCAGGCTTAAGATAACTTTCCCCCCTTCTTTGTTTTCTAATTACGAATTACGAATTACGAATTACGAATTATTTATGTTTTTTGGTAATAGTCAACCAGAATCAGGTGATACTAAGTGGCGTCGCCAGTTGGATAAGTTTGTCAAAGCAAATCAGCAAGAGTTGGCGGCGCTGTTTTGGGGATTGTGGTTAGCAAATGGTGACAGTCAGGGTACTGTTGGTATTGATTTGCAACCAACGCCGCATTTTGTTTATTGTCCGAAAGAGCAGATAGAGAATTTAAATATTAGAGTTGAGAATCGGCTGCAAGAAATTTTGGGAATTGTCGAGAATCACAAACCGGAAGTGGAAGTTGTGATGATTGGGATTGGGAAGGGGGAAATTAAGTTAATTCAGTTTGCACCGGAACCAGCACCACCGATTTGTTTTGAGCAAGCTGGTAAGGATGTGGATGGGTTATTAGAAGTGCTAGAACAGCGGATGAGTGAAGAGATTGTTTTTTAATGCATATCTGAAGAAATCACGTCGTCTTTGTATCTTTTGAAGAAATAAATTAGGATAGCGATCGCAATTCTCCGCTAGCT
>JBGTMK010000589.1:0-4706 GCA_041743605.1 Nostoc sp. | reverse complement strand
TCTACACTCAGAATTAGCGGTGTGGGATGCACAGTTAGCTACCACAGGAACCAGGGTAATTAGACGACGCGATCGCGCTATCCAAAGATTAGCTCCTATTGCAAGTGCTTGGCACGCCAGTATTAGCGGTAGCACAGAAGTTCTGCAAATTAATTATGTGCCGAATATTCCTTTAGAGGATAACCGTCTAGAAGAAGTGCAACAAGCTTTTTTGGCGAAAATTCAGCAGCGAGCGATCGCTGAAATGCACCAAGGCACTACCCTTGTTGGTCCCCATCGTGACGAAATAGAATTAACTATTAATCAGACACCTGCTCGTCAATACGGTTCTCAAGGTCAACAACGAACGCTAGTTCTAGCCTTAAAATTAGCCGAATTACAATTAATTGAAGAAGTCGTCAAAGAGCCACCATTGCTATTACTTGATGATGTTCTTGCGGAACTCGATTTATCCCGTCAAAATCAATTGCTTGATGCCATTCAAGATCGTTTTCAAACCCTAATTACTACCACTCACTTGGGTTCTTTTGATTCGCAATGGTTGAAGTCCTCACAAATTCTTTTTGTGAAAGCAGGAGAAATAATCCGACAGTAATTCAGAATTCAGAATTATTTTGACCTTATTCAAACCTTTTAAAAATGTTGAGAATTATAAGAGTCATCAGAGAACCGATTAATCCTAACTCCCATAAACCGCAGCCAGCAGCAATTCCCAAAGCAGCCGAAACCCAAGTCGCCGCTGCTGATGTGAGTCCGTGAATTTCCAGTCGCTGTGATTCTTGGGAAGATTGGCGGACAATTTCTCCAGCACCGAGAAATCCTACACCAGTGGCGATTCCCTGAATCACGCGGCTAATCGCATCCCTCTCAATCACGCGACTAAGTTGATCGGGACTGGTTTGTAGTCCTCCTGTTTGCATAATTAGCAAAATAAAAATGGCTGAACCGAAACTCACTAGCATGTAAGTTCTTAAACCAGCTGGTTTGCGCCTAATTTCGCGGTCTAAGCCGATTATTGCTCCAACAAGCAATGCAATGCCTAGCCGGAAGGTTATATTCAGCCAATCATCAGTTGCAAGGTAGTAAGTGTTTGACAATGCTTAGTCTGGTATAGAGATTCTATATAATAGTACCGCAAGGCGGAATTCGTTCGTAATGACGCTCGAATACTCGCTAACGCTGCGCTAACGTAATTCGTAATTAATTATTTGCAAGGGTTTCCGGCATTTAAAATGGTGAGACAGCGCGGTCTTCTCCCAAAGGGAGAGGCTAACCCCAAGTGGGTTTCCCCCATGAGCGACTGCGAACCCGTTAGCGAGTCTTCACCCAAGGAGAGACGCCAAAGGCGAACGAGCGTCAGGGGTAGCTTATTTACGCCGTGCGGGACTAGGTTAACTGGTAATATTTTTATTAATGGAGTTTAATCCAACGGGTTTAGTACAATAGCCTATCTCGTATTTGGATTATATCGATTCAGTAATGCTTTTTAAGTTACTAAATTAATATCTTCCATTATTAGGATTATTTTTCAGTAATATATTCTTTCGGTCAATAAATTGAGGTTTGCATTGCGAAATTATGGCAGTGATCATAATTTAGGCAAACTATATGAATTTTAAGTTTATTAAATAGTTTTTGGGCTATTTTAAATAACTCATGCTATAAAATTTTACCTTAAATTGCTAGATTTAACCTATACACCTAATAATTAAATATGATACCGCCATGTAGAATCTCGTAAAAGAACTAAACCCCTACTTTTAGGGAAAGGAGGCAAATGAAGGCAAAAATTTGATTTCCAAAGGATTTGAATTACAGTAATACATCGTGTCACTAGCAATTAGCCACTAACAAGGTCGGTAAATTCAACGTAAATGCTGGAAACTATTTCTATTGAGGAGTGCTGATTCAGTAGTCAGTGGATTGACGGCTGATAATGTACCAGGAGGGAATAGCTATGGCTACAAATAGACAACTGACAACTAAAAATTGAGTGGATAAACTCTACTGGCTAGACCAAATTAAATTACAAGACCGCGCCAAGGTAGGTGACAAAGCGTTTTACTTGAGCAAAATTATCCAGCGTGGCTATCCGGTAGTGCCTGGTTTTGTGGTTTCAGCGGAAAATTTACGACAATTTCTCGAAAATCTCAATAGTTCAGAGTCATTAGTGGCTGACTTACCCCATTCTTCATTACACCTGGATGTCACTAATTGGCGTCAACTTCAGCAGGTGGCTAGTCGCTTGCGCCAAGAAATTCTCACTGCGACTGTGCCACAGGAGTGGGTGAGTACAATTTTCCAAGCAGCTAGAGAATGGCAAACTGGTTGTTTGATTCTTCGACCGACTTTGGCAGTATCAACTGCTAACCCAGGGATGAAGAATATATCAGGTTTGCTGGAGTCGGTATTTTGTGAGTGCGAACCCGAAGCGATCGCACTCGCCTTAAAGCGTACCTGGAGCCAGATATTTCGGGCGAGAAGTTTATTATATTGGCAGCATTCAGGAATTAATCTGCAACAAATTAATCTCGCCGTTTTGGTGCAACCTGTTGAGAATGCGATCGCCAGTGGCTTGCTCACAGCAAACCCTTCTGGGTGGGAAATTGAGGCTACTTGGGGATTAGGAATTGCGATCGCTCAAGGTGAAGTTCAACCAGATATCTACTACATTCAACAAGAAACTGGGGTTGTGCTTGAGCAACAACTGGGCAATAAAATGCTGGCTTATGGTGTTGATAATGCAACGCCTAGAGCTTTTTCGCAACCCGTGCCGAACTCAGTGCTAACAACAGATCACACTTGTCTGAGTACCTATATACTTCAGGAAACGCAACAAAAACAGTACTCTTTACAAGAACAATACTTACAACAAATAATTGCTCTAGGAACTCAACTGGTGAGTGAACTGGGTAAAACCTTCACCATTAAATGGACTATTGCTGGGCACAATACATCTGGCAAACTCTACATCACACAAGTTAGTCCTCTCCAATCTGTAATTCCCCACTTACACTTCATTCGGGGACTAGGAGCAGCCGGGGGACGTGTTGTGGCAAATGCCCTGGTAATTATTAATCCGCAACAGAAACCCGAACAACTACCCAAGGGAGTGATTTTAGTAGTACCAACGATTACACCTGATTGGTTGCCATTATTGCAACAAGTTGCTGGTATTATCACAGAACAAGGGGGATTAACCAGCCATGCTGCAATTCTGGCGAGAGAATTAGGTATCACAGCAGTAGTAAACGCCACATCTGCTACCACTTTAATTCAAACTGGCGAACGACTGCTGCTTGATGGCGACAGAGGAGAAGTTTATCGGATCAAAGGAGATTCAAAGGAGGAGATGGAGAAAGGAAGAGAAGAAAATCTTCTTTCCCCCCATCACCCCAAGCCAAAAGCCCCGCATCCTGCTGTTACGTTTCATCTACCCATGATTGCTACCCAACTGCTGGTTAATTTAAGTCAGTCCACTTTAGTAGAACAAGTGCAAAGCTTGCCTGTGGATGGGGTAGGATTGTTGCGCTCAGAATTGATGGTACTAAATATATTGAACGGGCAACATCCTAATAGTTGGATTTTAAGCGGGCGTCAGGCAGAATTATTAGAACTATGGTCTGAGCAGATTATGCAGTTTGCCCGTGCTTTTGCACCAAGACCAATTTTTTATCGTTCTTTAGATTGGCGATCGCAGGATTTACCATCATTGAGTGATAATTTAGAATCTTCTCCCCAGTTGATGTTAGGTGAACGCGGGACTTTTAGCTATTTACGAAATCCCGCAGTATTTGAGTTGGAACTGCAAGCTTTGGCGAGTGTACAGCAAGCTGGCTACAGCAATGTCAATCTACTATTGCCCTTTGTGCGGACTGTGGAAGAATTTGTCTTTTGTCGTCGTAAAGTTGAGCAAGCTTTTTTAACCGAGGTGGCGCAATTTCAATTGTGGATGATGGCAGAAGTGCCAAGCGTCCTATTTTTATTACCAGAATATGTCAAAGCAGGTGTAGCTGGAATTTCTATTGGTACAAATGACCTGACCCAATTATTGCTCGGAGTGGATCGAGAACAAGGACAGCTAGCAAGAGTATTTAACGAACGTCATCCAGCAGTGATGAGTGCGATCGCTCAACTTATCCAAATTGCTCAAACTGCCGGTATCCCTTGTTCAATCTGCGGTCAAGCACCAGCCCTCTATCCAGAAATCATCGATAAGTTAGTGGAATGGGGCATTACTTCCATTTCCGTGGAACCGGAAGCAGTGGAGCGAACATATCAAGCGATCGCTCGTGCTGAACAACGCCTAATTTTAGCAGCCGCACGACGAAAACTGCATTAGTTAAGAGTGATTCAATTTTGGATTGAAGGAAAAATCTAAAATTAGCAGAGTTATATAAAAATTGAAAATGCTTTTAATCATAACACCAATTTTAAAAAAGAATGCAACAAATAAACCATTTGTAGAGACGCGATTCATCGCGTCTTTACCCAAGGATGTGTTGAACCATTAATTGAATTGGCATAAGTATACATATTAGTAAATATGATAAATACTCCTGAGTGTTATAGCGGTTATCAGTCTTCTGAAGTACAGTAGCAGCAGTGAGTAAACCAACCGAGTAAATTCTCTATCGTCACTTCTGCGAATGCCGCATTTAATGCCTGGAGTAAATCAGGGTATGTCCTTGCACCGATGCGACGAA
>JBGTMK010000588.1:0-2544 GCA_041743605.1 Nostoc sp. | reverse complement strand
AATACTTGTATAGTGTCGTCTAAGTCGATAATGTTAATAATTGCTGATGCACCAGCGAAATTATCAATTTTATCTAAAGCAATAAGGTCGAGTTTACCACACTTTAGATAATCCTCCAACTGTGCTAATTGAAGCTGTTGGTTGGTTTTGATTACTTTGCGTTCAAAATTAGGATATTGTTCTGCTATCAGCAGTCGCATGTAATTCCGGTATACAGGCTCTACTTTCTCATAAAAGAAAAACTGTGCATCTAAATTGCTATGCAAGAGATTATCACGAATTTGTCTTATACTATCAATGGCTGCACCGTAAGCTTGAATAGCTCTTTCGTATTTACCCTGTTTTTGGAATAAATTTCCTAACTGCTGTTGCCATTCATAAGCAACATCTGCATCATTAATGGACTGAGCTAAACTTAAAGCTTCTTCAAAATATGTTTGCGATTTGTATGAATTTAACTTACCTAAAGCACCTAAACTTTTAGATATTAAAAGTTGATTGTTAATATTTTTAGCTATTTTTAAGGCTGATGTAGTATACTGAACAGCTAACGATTGCAATGATTGATTCTGAATTTTACTTAGACTTTTAGCAAATTTAAGTTGAGCTTGAATAGATTGTTCGGGCGACAATTGATAAAAAACTGAAGAGCTTTGCAATATAATATCTACTAAAGGTTGAATTTGCTGATTAACTTTTGTATGAGTATTCACTAGCTTAGGTTTATCTGTTAACCATTCATCAAAGTCTAGTAATAAGTTTAAACGGTTCAGTTGTGCTTGTAGTTTTATTTCTTGTGGAGAACTTGCCCGATCTACTAAAAGTTGGTATGTATCAAGTGACTCCTGTGCCTTCTGTGGAATAGAGTCTACAATTGTCTCTCTAAAGACTGGTTCCTCTATCCATTTGTATTCATATCGCGCTCGTTGATATATGGACTGTTTTGTATTACCCAATGATAGCAAAATATCGCTAATTCCTTTTGAAGATGTCTGTTTAGCGAATAATAATGTTTTTTGCAGAATTAGCTCAGATTCATTTAACTTGCCAACTAAACGTAGAACTTGCCCCATACTTTGTAATCCCAATAAGCTTATTGGTGTTAATTTTAACTGATGTATTGCTGCTATCAGTTGTGACTTCTCGTATTGGGTAAATTCTAATATTGTTGGGTTACAATTCCAATGATTTAATTTTAGAGCCTCCACAAGTTTCTCACTGCCTCTTTGTCTCAATGAGATTTTGGCTACTATAAGTCCCTTGGTTACACAAAAATTCTCCTGTACTACTAAAGAAGGATAAAAGTCAGGGTAATTTTGTGCTTTGGACTCATTTTAGCCTGATAATAGAGGGTTAATAGTTTTACTTTGGAGGAGCATTAAGAAATTTGTCTGTGTTTGCGGTGGACAGGCGAAACGCTCTGCCTCCGGTTCTTGTTTCAGCAGCCCTAAATTTATGTATGGGGTTTCTCGCACTAGCGAACCATCCCCTCTTTGCCTGTGCTTCTTGTTGACCAAAACTTTACTATTAATATTAGACGGTTAATGTTGAATTTACTTTTGACTTGAATGGCATCATCGTTTATCTAGGATTGGCAAGGTGTTTATTTAGTCAACCAATTGGAGATTGCCGATTGGAGATTGGAGATTGACTGCACCCACCTTTCTATGCAGCAAAATGAATAGGAGATTGTAGATTTCAGATTTATTCCGTCCACAAGGGACGGGGCTTGTACCGAATTCAATCTGCCGTCTGCCCTCTACAATCTGCAATCTTCTGTGTCAATGCTAATTTTTCTTGATGAGTGATAGAGAAATGAGTCGAGAACAGCGCTTTTTGTCTAGACTAATTTTAGTCTTAATCACTATTTTCTGTCCTTTAGTAGTACCATCTGCTTATGTGGAATTACTAAAGTTTCATCGCAAATATAACAAAGAAATCGATTTATTGAGAAATCAAACAGATATCTAGTCGCAAATCCAGTTTAGGGTGTAAATTGATACTCAAATATTATTCTTCATCATCTTCATCCTCATAATCGTAATCATCATCACCATGTTCTTCATACCACTTTTTCTCTTCAGCTAAGGCCATTTGTCTCTCAATCATTTTTCTCTCTAGGGCTTCTCTTTCAAGCTTTTCCACCTCAAGCTTTTTCCTTTCAAATATTTCGTTTTCTATTCTTTCTCTTCTGAGCCTTTCTTTCTCTTCTCTTTCTCTCTCTAGCTGAATTAATCGCTGTTCGACTCGCTCACAATAAAAATCCAAAGCCTTACCTGTGGCCGCTCCGGTAATCGCACCACCAGCTAAAAAGACGAGGACAGTTTTCCAGCCGCCAAAGGGATTACCACTCCACTCCAGAGTCCCTTCATTGAGCCACACCAGTAGGAAGTAGACGAGAATTCCAATAACTGTATTGATCAGTGCAAAGACTTTTGGTGTCATCTCGGATTGACGGAGTATCAGCCATTGCGCCAGACTAAGAATCACACCAAAGATTACCGCAGCGATCGCACAAAGAATAATATTACCTGGGAAAGTGAA
>JBGTMK010000587.1:0-7806 GCA_041743605.1 Nostoc sp. | reverse complement strand
TTCGTCGCATCGGTGCAAGGACATACCCTGATTTACTCCAGGCATTAAATGCGGCATTCGCAGAAGTGACGATAGAGAATTTACTCGGTTGGTTTACTCACTGCTGCTACTGTACTTCAGAAGACTGATAACCGCTATACTACCAACATTCATAGCTTCTAAAAGCTGTGGCCCAGCCGGAAATTCAATCCATTCAACAGATACACCTTCAGGTTGTAATCGCTTTTCTAAAAGCCCTTTACTTTTTAGGAGAATTGCTGATTTTTGATAGCCAAATCTGACTACTGATGCTTTGGTTTGAGTGGAATTATTGGCAGATACAGTTATAGTATTACTTGGATTATTTGCTGTACAAGCAGCAAATAGCAAGCTGAGGCATAAGCCAGTAATAAAAGCCCCAGTAACTTGTATAGGAACAGTTGATAATAACCGGGTTTGACTAGAAAATCTGAAAATAACCCATTTTTTGCAATAGATTATTATGCGCTTAAATAAAAAATTAAACATTAATCTTTACCTCTTTTGTTAGGGGAAATGCTAAGTTTATTCATTGCCAGGATTGTTAGACCAAGTAATTGATGATAACTTGGCTAAATTTATATATTTACTTAATTTACACCAAGTCGGTCAATTTACAGTATTTTATTTTTTATAAGATAGTAGCATCCCATAAAAGTTTTAGTAAATGAGTAGTTACAGCTACAAATTCAACCTCAAAGTATAGTTGCTTTTGTTAACAAAATCTCGTAAAGTCAATTTTTTAATACCAAATTGCAGTAAATATCGCAAAATTGCCGAATTTTACTAAAATTGCCACAAATTGAAGTTTTTCGGCTCGATTATCTTCGACAAGCTTTTACTATTTATTACAACTTAATTCAATCGGTTTTAACTTTTATTAAGATAGCTCTTGATTTTTTGGAAAAAGTGTGTAAAGCTCTTTTATGTATAAGCTCCGGTAACTTGACCAACAATTAGTAGTAAATATTAAAGTGCGATCGCAGTTTGCGAAGCGTTCCGCAGCAAAGGTGGGGTGTAAGCCCATCGCCCCAACTTGGCGCTCTGTTCGCACACAGTCATCATTGCTACTGAAGGCTGTGCTTTTTTGAGCAAAGCACTAAGTTGCAATGTGTATGGGGATGGATACCTTTTTGCAGTTGAGGTGGGTGCGAGAATGTCATGGATGGAATTTTTAAATCTAGGCGATCGTCGCACCTGCTTTTTTACTTATCAACAAAGGTGTAAATACAAGCAGAAGGAATAGAGACATCGCATCTTCCTAATTTCTTATCTCCAATTCAAAAGGTGAAATGACATATCTGCATTATTTTTTGCCCGAATAATATCTCCAACCAAGTGCCCAGATGCACTGCTTAAAACTTACCGACAAAGTGATTGTTAAGGGAGTTATCAGCTTTGAAAATTATTCTACCAATAGACGTAGCCACAGAACTTGAAGCTCATTTACCTGATGACACAGTAGTTGTACGTGTTGACAGCGAAGGTAAGTTGGATGGTGATGCTACAAATGCCGAGGTTTACTTTAGCTGGTTTTTCCTCAAACCTACAACATTGCATCAAGTTTTAGAATCTGCGCCACAATTGCGTTGGCATCATGCACCAAATGCGGGTGTAAATCACATCGTTACACCCAAATATATCGAACGTAACCTCATTTTAACCAACGGTGCGGGAGTTCATGCGGTTCCCATTGCCGAATTCGTCATTGCCTATATGCTTTCCTATGCCAAACAACTATCCAAATTACACCAACAACAGACTCAACACCGTTGGCAAAAAGGTCTGCCAATTCAAGAATTGCTAGATAAAACCTTATTAATTATCGGTGCAGGGGGAATTGGGCAAGAAATTGCTTCCCGTGCTAAAGCTTTTGGGATGCGGATTTTTGGAAGTCGTCGTCACCCGCAACCACTACCTAACTTTGACAAAGTAGTGGGTGCAGATGAATGGAAAGCACTCTTGGGCGAATCTGACTATGTTGTAATTGCTACACCTTTGACTTGGGATACTAAAGGCATAATTGATGCTGAGGTACTGCGCTTGATGCGTAAGAGTGCTTATTTAATTAATATCGCTCGTGGTGCAATTGTAGATGAATTTGCACTGGTTAAAGCCTTAGAAGATGGTGAAATTGCCGGAGCTGCAATAGATACTGTGTTTACAGAACCATTACCAGCAGAAAGTCGATTGTGGTCTTTGCCTAATGTTTTTATTACACCCCACTGTTCTGGTAATTTTCCCAGAGTTAAGGAGCGATCGCTAGCTCTGTTCCTAGATAATTTCACACGTTATCACCAAGGACAACCTCTGCGTAACATCGTAGATCAAACAGTAGGTTATTAATTCATTTGGACTACTCTGATGATTCCTCTCTCACAGTCCAGATCACAACAAATCAGTAGCCTCTTAGTGACAACACTTCTGATTCGCGGTTTTGACCCTGTGGAAGATGCGTAGACGCGTTGGCGTAGCCTCTCGTAGAGAAGCGGCTTGTCGTCAGACATCGCCTACGGCCGAGATGTGATTCCGTTGGTAAAAAAAGAGGTGCAGCGAAGAGAACAACAAACAGTCACTGTTGCCTAGATTGAAAGAAGAGAAATCTAAAATCCAAAATCCAAAATCCTATGTCTCACACAACTGCTCTCGAACCCTCAGAAACAGACCAATGGTTTGTTGATAGTCCTAAATTATCTGAGTTTGTAACTACTGTCAAAGAAATTATTGCTAGCACAAATCATAATCGCATAGAAACCCTCAATGTCCTTGAACCGTATTTTGCCGCCCTACTCCAGAGACAGGATTGGCTACCAGAACATTTTGCTCAACCAAATCTTGAAGGTGGTTTGGGTGGTGGTATCGGACAATGGTTGCTGTATCGTTCTCAAGAGTTAACTATTTTTAGTTTAGTGATTCCTCCTAATTCCATCACTCCTATTCACGACCATTTATCTTGGGGACTTGTTGGGTTATATCAAGGCAAACAAGAAGAAACTGTGTACCGTCGCTTAGATAAGGGTCAATTAGAAGGATTTGCTCAGTTAGAAATTGTTGGTCTGTATCAAGTAAAACGCGGTGATATTTACCATTTGTTGCCTCCTGATGGAGATATTCACTCTGTGAAAGCCACTACGGTATTTGCACCATCCATCTCAATTCATGTTATGGGAAATGATACTGGCAGCATTTTGAGAAATAAGTATAATCCAGAACAACAAAGTATCCAGTCTTTTCGCTCTGGGTACTCCAATGCACCTTACATCAATTCTCCAAAATCTGACATCTGAGTTTCTCAATTACGAATTACGAATTACGAATTAGTAAAATCATGCCAACATTCGACAGACCTCAACCGCCAGTCTTTGAACGAGTCGAAGATGAACGCCTTTACCGTAAACAACACTTAGCTGCGGCTTTTCGCTTATTTGGCCGTTTTGGCTTCAGTGAAGGAATAGCAGGACATATTACAGCCCGTGACCCAGAATTTACTGACCATTTTTGGGTTAACCCCTTGGGGAAATACTTCGGTCATATCCGTGTTTCTGACCTCATTTTGGTGGATAGTCATGGGGAAGTTGTTAAAGGGAACGCGCCTCTAAATCGGGCAGCTTTTGCGATTCATTCCCAGATTCATGAGGCGCGTCCAGATATAGTGGCGGCGGCTCACGCTCATTCTCTTTATGGTAAATCTTGGTCAAGTCTGGGTCGTCTACTTGATCCTTTAACTCAAGATGCTTGTATCTTTTATCAAGACCATGCCCTATTTGATGACTACAAAGGTGTTGTCTTAGATACTTCTGAGGGGAAAAGAATTGCTGAAGCTTTGGGGGATAAGAAAGCTGTGATCCTGAAAAATCATGGATTTTTAACTGTGGGGTCAACAGTCGATGCAGCTGCTTGGTGGTATATCTCCTTTGAACGTTCATCTCAAGCGCAACTTTTAGCAGAAGCAGCAGGTAAACCTGTTCCTATTGACGATGAAATTGCGACGTTAACACACAGTCAGGTGGGAACTGATTCTGGGGGTTGGTTTAGCTTTCAGCCACTTTATGAAAGGATTATCGAGGAAGAACCAGATTTGCTGAACTAATTTTCTCTGTCGATTATAAAAAACTCAAACATGGTGGGAATCTCATCTCAAGGAATGGTCGAAGAGTTACCCCGATAACATCAAAGTTGAGGAAGCGATCGTTTACCAGGATGCCATAGAAGGACAACAACAGCGTCCTCCAGGATTACTTCCTGTTTCTGATAAAGCGATAAGCCTGACGGCATAGCTAGCGCTTACCGCATCTCAACAACAGGTTGCTGATACTTTTTTCCAAGCGGGTGTAATTCCTTCACAAGTTGATGTCAAACAACTATGGGACAGTAGTTTTAATGAAGATATCGCCAAATGCAATTAGCACTGTCTCCAGTAGGTAGGAATTGAGCAAAATGTCACAATCACCTGTTTTAGAAGCTAATACAGCAGTATCTGTCGATTTGTTTAAGCTTGCCGAGTCGCTGGCGGCTGATTTTGCCATTCGTGCAGCCATCCACGATCGCGACAGTTCTTTCCCTTTTGAGAATTTTCAAGCTCTCCACCAAGCACAACTATTAAGTCTCACGGTTCCTAGAGAATTTGGTGGACAAGATGCAGGGTACGCTACCGTCTGTCAAGTAATTGAAAAGATAGCCAGTGGTGATGCTTCTACAGCTTTGGTGTTGACCATGCACTACTTACAACATAGTAATGCAGCCCGGACTCGTCGTTGGCATCCCGCAGTTTATGAGCGGCTGTGTCGGGAGTCAGTTACAGGTATTGCTTTACTCAATGCTGCCCGTGTGGAACCAGAATTAGGTACACCCGCTAGAGGTGGACTACCAGCCACAATTGCCAAACAAACAGATACTGGTTGGCTGATAACTGGTCATAAACAATACACCACGGGCAGTCCGATCTTAAGTTATTTCGTCGTTTGGGCGCAGACAGATGAAGAAGAACCACGAGTAGGTAGTTTTCTTGTCTCGCGTGACCTTTCTGGT
Source organism: Nostoc sp. (assembly GCA_041743605.1). GTDB lineage: Bacteria > Cyanobacteriota > Cyanobacteriia > Cyanobacteriales > Nostocaceae > Nostoc. Next base: position 2,760 of record JBGTMK010000587.1, on the reverse strand, counting down.
GTCAGGATTATCGAAACTTGGGATCATTTAGGGATGCGAGCTACTGGTAGCCACGACCTAATTTTAGAAGATGTCTTGATTCCTCAAGAATACGCTTTAGATGTGCATCCTCTGAACACTTTTTTAGCACCAGACCCTCTAAAATTAGCAGGTGGTAGTTTGTGGTTGAGTGCATTGTATCAAGGAGTAGCCACAGCAGCGCGAGATTGGTTAGTTGAGTATTTGAATGAGCGTGAGCCTACTAATTTAGGTGCTAGTTTAGCAACTCTACCCCGATTTCAAACAGCCGTTGGTGAAATCGAAGCATTACTGTACGCCAATCAGCGATTAATTTACAGTCTGGCGGACGATATCGATCGAGGTGAGTATGACACCAAAATTGATTTACAAGCGCAAACAGTGAAATATCTAGCTACAAATAATGCCATTCGCGCTGTGGAAATTGGACTCGAACTGATTGGTAATCCTGGTTTATCCAAAAAAAATCCTCTGGAAAGACATTATCGAGATGTACTTTGCAGTCGCATTCATACACCGCAAAATGATGCAATTTGTTTGTCTTTAGGGAAATCAGCACTAAAAATTACAACCTAATTACGAGCAATTAATAGTCACAGCTTACGCCTAACAACGGTGAGCAGATGTTTAATGGACAAGTTGAAAGAGAGTTATTAGATGGAGTGCCTTGGTTATTTGGGCAACAACCCCAACTACCAACTCATCTTCAGTTATCAGCCGATGAACAACAGCAAAGACGAGATATCTGGGAGTTACCAAAAGAAGACAGCCTCGAACCGGGGCTAACAAAAATGCACTTCCATAAATTCAAATCTTCTTAATCATTCATGAGCACCAACACCTATTACCTAGTATTGCCATGTTTTCTAATTAGACAAATGTGAAGCTCTTTGTCTAATAAACCAACCTTAAGCTCACCATCATTAATATAAAGTAAACCATAAACCGCAGTGGTTTTTGCGGCGCAATTTGACAGATTTTAGCTCCTAGCAATACTCCTGGTACTGAGCCAAGCCATATCGGTAGTACTAAACTCCAATCAACTGTTCCCAAGCTAAGATGTCCAACAGCAGTAAATAGTAGGAGAATTGCGGCTTGGGAAATATCTGTACCAACTAACTTCCGTGCATCCAAACGAAAAAATGCAATCAGCGCCAAAGCAAACATTGAACCAGAAGCGACACTTGTTAGGCCCACAATACAGCCTAAAAACGCTCCTACACTTACTGTCTGCAAGCGTCCTAGTTGAGTGGTTAAGTCAAATTTGGGTAGTTCAGGTAGTTGTAATTGTGGAAAAAAGCTCAATAGCAGCATTTGCACCAAAGCTAAAAGAGTGACTGATAAAATCGTCACACCCAACAAATGCAGCATGATGTTGTTCAGGTTGTACTCGGCCTTGAGTTTAATCAAGTGCAGTATCCCTACTCCTAACAAAGAACCAGGAACACTCCCCAAAGCCAGCCATTTAACTACTTCTCTATCGAGGGTTTGTTGCTGCCAATGTTTGATGCTACCAACGACTTTCATTAACGTCGCTGCCACTACATCAGAACTTATTGCTACAGCAGGTGGTACTTGAAAAACAAAAATCAACATTGGGGTGATAAGAGAAGCACCACCAATTCCTGTCAAACCAACAATAATACCAACTAGAAAGCTGAAGAGAGGCAATAATAAAAAATCCATACTCCTGTCCTTAACCGGGGCTTTGCGAATGCGTCTTGGTTTAACTGAAACTAAAAGACTGGTTGTAACGCTGGTGTGCAGAACGTTTCATGTAACTGCAAGTTTTGAATGACTGCTGAAAAAATCCCACAAAATACTAAAGACTGATCGACTTACCGTATTTTAAAATCAAAAAGAGTAAAAGTCTATGTTTGCAAAGTGATGCAAAAGAATTGTATCAATAGACACATGCAATTAAATGATTTTTTTCTAAAAACGACTAATAACAAATATTTTGACTTCAGTAAGAAGAATATAGTAGTATTTCAAAAAACTACATTAATAACAAGATTATGCCGTATTTAATATGCCAGAGTTAGAAAAAGTCAACAATAAAAATCAACAAACGCCAAAGTTGCGTTCGCCCATCGGGTTTGTGCAAAAGTTGTTAATTACCTATTGGCGTTCTCTGTTGCTGCTGTTCGTGGGGATATATTTACCACTGCAAATTTTTGGGTTGCTGGCGTTAGAGGTGCGATACAACGAGGGTGGTTTCCCTTGGGATTTACCGATTCTGGTGACGGTTCATTCTCTAGCACAGCCACAGTTAGATGTATTCGCCACAATTGTGACAAAATTGGGTTCTTTTTGGACTGTGTTACCTGTTCTGAGTGCGATCGCACTTATTTTACTAGTGCAACGTCGCTGGCGATCGCTCACGTATTTACTGATTACTGCTGCTGGTAGTGCTACGATCAACCGCACAGCCAAAGAATTTTGGCATAGAGTACGTCCTGATTTGTGGACTTCAGTTGCTCCAGAGTTTGATTATTCATTCCCCAGTGGTCATGCTATGACGAGTATGACGTTGATTACTCTTTTGGTAGTTTTAACTTGGGGTAGTATTTGGTGCTGGTTAACAGTGATTTTGGGTAGTGTGTATATCTTGGCTATTGGCTGGACACGCCTATATTTGGGAGTACACTTTCCCAGTGACATTATTGCAGGTTGGATGGTAGCGATCGCTTGGGCAATTGGCGTGAGTTTTATTATTCGACCATTATCACAGTCGGCAAA